>CAMJKP010000028.1 GCA_946406435.1 uncultured Prevotellaceae bacterium
TTTGATGCTCCTCCACTACACCCCCACTCTATCGCCCATTTATGAATGGGATTTGGAACGGACTTACAACGGACCTGGAACGGTATTACAACGGACTTACTTTATACTGGAATAAGTAGGACTGTTTTAGATTTGAAAAAAGTCTATTTTTCGTTTTCATAGAGCCCTTACATACATTAACGTGTGGGTAACTCCCGACATTTTCTCTCAGAAAAAACCTTTACCCTTCTTCCTCCGTTATAAGTCCGTTTCAGGTCCGTTATAAGTCCGTTCTGCCTTCGCTCATCCTATAGTCAAAGGAACGGACCTATAACGTATTCACATAGAGTTTGGTTAGGAGGCAGAAAGAAGGGATAGCGAAAAAATAGCATGTGAAAAGCATTTTTTGAGCATTTTTCTTGGAGAATTGATATTTTTTTACTACATTTGCCAATCGAATGACTAAAATACTTATACAATTATGGAAAAAACCAACACTAACAAAAAAATGAGACTGGTGGTAAGATTCATCTATCGTATGTCTGCCACTCCTTCGTGTGATATCATAGAAATGGACAAAGATACTTGGAACAAATTCCTGAATTTGGAGTCTATGACAAGCAGAATCAACATGGTTCTTAAGATTCTGGATAGGGAATATATGGCAGAGACAGTTCGTGAACTTGCATGGATCCCTCTGGATGACAATATGGAATTGGTCGTACACACGGAATAAAAAGCTCTATGTTATTATACATTTTTGCTACCCGCCTGTTATGGGCGGGCTTTTTTGTTTTAATAGAACGCAAAGACGCTGAGAAACAGAGTTATTTTTATTATCCGCATTTAGCCGATAACGCCCCGAAGGGGCAATGAGCCATTAGCCCATGGCATCGCCATGGGAGAAATAGAGGGATGGCTAACGCCCTGTAAGGGCAAAAGCTCTAATAAGAAGCAATGCTTTTGCCCTTACAGGGCGAAATAACCAACGTCATCGTACATAGGGCGATGCCCTATGCTATTGGCTTGTTGGGCTTTCAGCCCGTCACTTACATAATAATTAATGCGATATTAACGTGATATTTGTGGAAATTAATGTTTCCTCACGGAGTGAGACATATAATACCACATGAATAACACATTAATATCGCATTATTTTTTCTGATAAACCGTTTCCTTTTATTTCCCGTATCATTTGTGTGTTTCGTGTTCTGAAATAAAGACTTTGCGTCTCTGCGTTTTGTTTTAAAACAGCCACAAAGGGCATAACGTTTTTTTCTGTCAAAAAAACTTTTTTTTGTGTTGTTTTTTTAAGAAAATGATACATTGTAATGATTTTTTTTGTAACTTTGCACCCTGTAAAATCCGTTACATTAGGACTTTATCTGGATTTTTAAAGAGGTAATTATATTAACATTCAAAAAAAATGAGAAGAAATTCAATTTCATTGATGCCGGCTGCCTCATGGCTCGGCAAAGTAAAGAGTGCAGCTATCGTGCTGCTCGTCATGCTATTCTCCTCCGCTACTGCATGGGCGGATGATAGTGGCACATGTGGTAAAAACCTGACATGGGTGTTTACGGAGAGCGACGGTACGCTTACCATTAGTGGTGAAGGCGATATGTATAATTATAACACTGCCAATAATGTGCCTTGGTATAATTATCGCGAACAAATCAAGAAAGTCATATTGCCTAAAGGACTGACATATATCGGTAGTTACGCTTTCTATAAAGCTAAAGCTCTGAGAAAGATAAGTATTCCTGCAAGTGTCAGCAAAATCGCAAACTATGCTTTTTGTATCGTGGGGACAAAATACACTAAAGGTTGCACTTTTACCGTTGCCAAAGGAAGCAAACTCACGACTATCCAAGGAAATGCATTCAATGGCTACAGAGGCGACATAGATTTGCGTGAATGCACCAATCTGACCGATATCCCAAGATATACATTTCAAAATTACGAGCATGGCACCCTCATGCTACCAGTCAACATATCAACAATCTATAGGGATGCATTTAAAGGTGCAAAATTAGCGATTCATGTCGAACTTGATTGCAGGAACAGCGTTCTCTATGTCAACGATAAATATGAGGCTGTTAACCTAAAAACAGGACACATGCGGGTGCCTATCAAGTCTCATCTTAGTATTAAATCTAATAGCAGTAAGAGAGTCGATTGCACATGCGTTTCCTTCAGGGACATTGCCATATCATTTGACGAAAAAGATACAACCTACGTCATCTCCCAAAAGCGAGGATTAATTGATCTTGGTGCTAAATTGGCCAAAGAATTACAGAGTATAAGGCTCGAAGACCATAAGGTAAAACTTGCGGCAGACCTTAACTTCACAAATATGCCGTTAGACTGTGAGATTACTTCAAATCAAAAAGGAAACTTCATGCCAATCGATATTTATTCATCTTCGATAAATTTCTCATTCGATGGGCAGGGACACACAATAAAGGGACTCAAATTCAGCGGTGAAGGAAATGTAGGACTATTCAGCAGCATCGGTAAGTATGCGATTATCAAGAACGTAACCCTTATCGCCCCAAGCTTTAGCGGCACTAATAGTATTGGCGGCATTGCAGGCAATAACAATGGTGGTAGTATTACTAATTGTAGCGTTATTGCCCCATCTATAAGTGGCGATTCGTATCTTGGTGGCATTGCAGGCAATAACAATGGTGGTAGAATTACTAATTGTACCGTTATTGATCCATCTATCAGTGGCACAGGTTCATTTATAGGTTGCGTCATCGGTAGTGGCAAAATCCCCGAAAGATGCGACTTCGATGTCAGCACGGGACTGGATATTTACGGTGAGGACGTGGATTTCCCATTTCTTGATGCAAGACTCGCCGAAAACAGGCCTCTCCTTCATCTGAATCTCGGCTATGGCATAACATCAACCAAAGCCATTACTATCAGAAACTACACTATGGGTGAGCTGTACGATAAAATATGGCTTTATGCAAATCGTGCGGGATATGATTTGGTAAATTACAAAAGCGAGGAAGTTACTATCAAGGATAACTCGTTCCAAATGCCACAGAAGAACGTGAGTGTTACGGCTGTATGGGAGCCTATGAAGGAGATCAGCCTTAAAGGCAGTCTGATAGAGGATCTCAACTGGACAACCTTCTATTGTGGCGATGCAGGCTATCGTATTAATGAGGAAGAGAATGCCTGTGCCTATACTGCTACTGTGGGTGACGACGTTATTACCTTGCACTTGCTTGGCAAGGTGATTCCAAAGGGAACTGCCGTTATCATTGTAAGCGAGGACAACGAGATCAACATGACTCGCGATGATGTTTCGGCTGCTGAGTATAGCGTTAAGAACGACCTTCGCGGTGTGGATATTCCTACGCTTCGCACTTCCCTCACCTCTAACGATGCCAAGACTCTCTATATGCTTAGCAACAAGAACAACAAGTTCGGTTTCCATAGCTTCGGGGCTACTAATGTTCCTGCTCGCAAGGCATACTTCACCATTTCGTCTTCGGCTAATGCCCGTCCGTTCAGCATGGTGTTTGAGGATGAGACAACTGCCATTCGTCAGTTACGCAAGGCTAATGCCGAATCATCTGTTTACGACTTGAATGGTCGTGCGGTTAATGGCAATAACCTCAAGCCAGGAATTTACGTTAAAAACGGAAAGAAGATTGTAGTTAAGTGAAAAGTGAATAGAGAATAACGAATAATACTTAATACTGGTGGACACCAGTATGAGATTTCGAAGTGTTTCCATTCGGCGATAGCAGTATTAAGTATTATTCACTATTCGTTATTCACTATTCACTCTTAAAACATGAAGAAAATGAAAAAGGAATATATAGAGCCAACTATGCGCTTGGCTAATCTGAGACATAAATATCATCTCCTACAAAGTAGCGCAAAACCAAATATCTATCAGTTGAGCGATAAGCCATTCGGCACATACGATGATGATGATGATGAGATTGTCGATGATGATGATGTGATATAATTATGAAAAGAGAATATATAAAGCCTTGCATCAGCGTAGAAAGACTGATGAATGTCACCTCTCTACTTGTCGGCAGTAATAATGATCCTTACAATCAGCATAATACCACTCCTCTCAAGACATACACGGGAGGAGATGAGACTATCGATGAGGATGATGTGATATAATCACGCAATATCATTAATACCATAACCTGCATTCCCATTTTGGGAACGCAGGTTATTTTTATGTGCATTGGTTACAAAACGCAAAGACGCAGAGTATTTATACAGAACACAGAAGACACGGAACAAACGAAAATATATTTGCGTTGAAGAATTAATGCGACATTAATGTGAAATTTGTGAGAATTAATGTTTCCTCACAGAGTGAGACATATAATACCGCATTAATAACACATTAATATCGCATTAATTTTTACGATTATCAGCATTCCACCAATTAAAAGAGCCACATAACCTCACGGTTATGCGGCTCAGCAAACTTAAACAACCAATAAAAGAAATAGATTGTTTATTTGTATTTCTTTTTAGTGAATAGTGAATAACGAATAGATAATAATACTTAGTGAAAAATACTGCTGTCGCCGTGTGGGAAGCATAACGAATACCTCATGTCGGTGGCAACCAGTATTAAGTATTATTCGTTATTCACTTTTCACTATTCACTAACCATCATATTAGCGGATGAAGAGCATCTCGCGATACTTAGGAAGTGTCCATACCTCGTCATCAACCTTAGCCTCGAGCTTGTCGATGTGGTAACGGATCTGATCCATAAGTGGCTCAACGGTATCGTGGTAAGCGATTGCCTTCTCACGCTCAGACTCAATCTTGTTAGCTACGCGACGTGACTCTGTGAGTGCCTCGCAGCCTTCCTCGATTGCCTTAACGCGCTCTGAGATTTCAGAGATAAGAGCGAGGTTGCTTGCAGCAAGTACCTTGAACTCGTCGTCGCTGAGGATAGCCTTGAGGGCTGCTACGTTCTGAGCGAGCTTTGTCTGGTAAGCTACAACCTGTGGGATGATATGGTTGATAGAGAGGTCGCCGAAGATACGTGCCTCAATCTGAATCTTCTTTGTGTAGGTCTCCCACTTGATCTCGTTACGAGCTGCAAGTTCCTTAGCGTTCATAACGTTGAGTGACTCAAACATCTCGATTGACTCCTTGTCGAGGTAACGGTCGAAAATCAGCGGACAAGACTTCTCTACGTCAAGACCGCGCTTTGTAGCCTCTTCTACCCACTCGTCAGAATAACCGTTGCCGTTGAAGCGGATTGGCTTACAAGTCTTGATATCATCACGAAGAACAGAGATGATAGCTGCGTGGAGATCCTTACCACCTGCTACGAGAGCGTCAACACGCTTCTTGAAGTTAACGAGAGCCTCAGCAACAGCAGAGTTGAGGGCGATCATTGCAGATGCACAGTTAGCCTCAGAACCTACAGCACGGAACTCGAAACGGTTACCTGTGAATGCGAATGGAGATGTACGGTTACGGTCGGTGTTATCGATAAGAAGCTCTGGGATTGATGGGATGTCGAGCTTGAAACCAGCCTTACCAGCGATAGCGATTGTATCGTCCTTAGAGTTCTCAAGATGATCAAGAACCTCTGTGAGCTGCTTGCCAAGGAATGAAGATACGATTGCAGGAGGTGCCTCGTTAGCACCAAGACGGTGAGCGTTGGTAGCTGACATGATAGAAGCCTTGAGCAGACCGTTGTGCTTATATACACCCATGAGAGTCTCAACGATGAATGTAACGAAGCGGAGGTTGCCTACCTCATCCTTTGCAGGAGCGTGGAGGAGGATGCCTGTATCGGTAGAGAGTGACCAGTTGTTGTGCTTACCAGAACCGTTAACGCCGTCGAATGGCTTTTCGTGGAGGAGGCAGCGGAAACCATGATGACGAGCCACCTTCTTCATGAGTGACATGATGAGCATGTTGTGGTCAACAGCGAGGTTAGTCTCCTCGAAGATAGGAGCAAGCTCGAACTGGTTAGGAGCCACCTCATTGTGGCGTGTCTTACAAGGAATACCAAGCTCGAGAGCCTGAATCTCAAGGTCGCGCATGAAAGCACTTACACGCTCTGGGATAGAACCGAAGTAGTGGTCGTCCATCTGCTGGTCCTTAGCAGAAGAGTGGCCCATGAGTGTGCGGCCTGTGAGGAGGAGGTCAGGACGTGCAGAGTAGAGACCCTCGTCAACGAGGAAGTACTCCTGCTCCCAACCAAGATTTGACTGTACCTTCTTAACTTCTGGGTTGAAGTACTTAACAACGTCTGTTGCAGCTACGTCAACAGCATGGAGAGCCTTGAGAAGAGGTGTCTTGTAGTCAAGAGCCTCACCTGTGTATGAGATGAAGACAGTAGGAATCATCAGAGTATCGCCAATGACGAATACTGGTGATGTAGGATCCCAGGCAGAATAGCCACGAGCCTCGAAAGTAGAACGGATACCGCCAGATGGGAAAGAAGATGCGTCTGGCTCCTGCTGTACGAGAGACTTACCCTCGAACTCCTCAATCATGCCACCCTTCCAGTCGTGCTCAACGAATGCGTCGTGCTTCTCGGCTGTGGTGTCGGTAAGAGGCTGGAACCAGTGAGTACAATGTGTTACGCCAAGCTCCATAGCCCACTTCTTCATGCCTTCAGCTACCTTGTCGGCAGTTGCACGATCAAGTGGTGCGCCGTTGTCGATTACGTCAAGCATCTTGTCATAGACCTTCTTAGGAAGATACTTGAACATCTTCTGCTTGTTGAATACGTACTTGCCGAAGAACTCCGATGGACGCTCTGCCGGTGCTGGGATTTCGATTGGCTTCTTCTTGAAAGCCTCAGCGACTACCTGAAATCTTAAATTTGCCATTGTCTTAATCTTTTATTGAGCCTCTTGCCATCTCTCCCAAACGGGAGAGACTTTGAGGGGCAAAGTTATAAAATCTGTTGTTTTTTTCCTAAATAACCTTTGGTCTAAGTTTGCGGGTGCAAAATTAGTAATTTTTTATGAGTTAACCAAATGATATCATGTACAATGTACAATTTACAATGTACAATTATCAATTATCAATTAGCCTGCTTATGGGTTGAGAGTAAATCCAAGTGCGAAGTATGCCTTGCCATTACTTGGATTGGCTGTGATCTGACCGAATACCGGAACGCTGAAGGTATCAGTTACCTTGATGTCCTTGGTTGTCTTTATTGAGAGGTTGGTCACAGCGAAACCGTCTGCGTCAGAATAGAAACTTGTTGCGAATGGAACTACGCCTAATGAAGCGCTCCAGTCGAGACCTCCAAGCTTAAATGGTGCTGCAAGCTCCATGTATGAAGAGTATGCACGCTCACCGTCCTTGTTGTATCCGTCAGCTCCAGCGAAGTTTGTGAACCACTGAACTGAGAGAGGTCCAAAATCATATCCTACATTGAACTCAAATACGTGAGCTGTTTCGTGAGCATTATATTTGAAGTACTTAGTACCATCATACTGATCGGTGAAGAAATAATCGGTTATTCCGACGTTGAATCCGCCTGTGGTGTAGGCAACAGTGAGGTCGAACTCCTTGGTGTCATCAGGATTTGTGATGCCGTAGCTACCCCAAGCACCAATGCTAAGACCATTATAGCTAATACCGAGAGTTGGCTGTATGCTTCCTTCTCCGAGCTTCTGACCACGCCAGAGATAGTTGGTTACTACATCAGCCCCTACACTAACCTCTACTTCATCCTGTGCGTTTACTACGCCTACGCTCAACACTCCGGCGAGTGTAAGAGCCATTACCTTGAATGTTCTCATAATCTTTTTCCTTTCTTTTGTGTTTGTAATGTCCCCGCTGGTTATCCCAGCGGGAACCGTTGTTGTTTTATGTGTGTGTATGTTGTTGAATTGTCGTTTTCAACTTTCGCATAGCTCAAGTTGCTGGTTTGGAGGTTTATCGGTTTTAAGGTTTTCAGGTCGGAGTGCTTATAGCGATACTGACCTCTAACCTTATAACCTCTTAACCTTGATAACCTATGAAGTAGAGCTTGCGAAACTTCACTTTGCCATCCACTCTGCCATGCGGCGCATTGCCTCTTCGCAGTCCTCACGATTGCCGAATGCCGTCAGACGGACATATCCCTCACCTGATGGTCCGAAGCCTACGCCTGGAGTGCAGACGATACTTGCTCCGTAGAGAAGTTGCTCGAAGAACTTCCATGACTCCATGCCGTTAGGGGTCTTTACCCAAAGGTAAGGAGCGTTTCTTCCGCCGAAGACCTCAAGTCCCATGTTGGTGAGTGCGCGATGCATAATTGACGCATTTGTCATATAGTAGTCAATGACCTCCTTTACTTGCTGCTTGCCCTCTGGAGTGTAGATAGCTTCTGCTGCTCGCTGAGAGATGTAGCTGGTGCCATTGAACTTGGTTGACTGACGACGATCCCAGAGATGGTTAAGCTCAATGCGAGTGCCGTCGAGAGTGGCTGCTGATAGTTCCTTTGGAATGACCGTGTATCCACATCTTACGCCAGTGAAACCTGCTGTTTTTGAATAAGAGTGGAACTCGATTGCCACCTTACGTGCTCCCTTTATCTCATAGATTGAGTG
The DNA here is from genome assembly GCA_946406435.1 of uncultured Prevotellaceae bacterium. Taxonomy (GTDB): domain Bacteria; phylum Bacteroidota; class Bacteroidia; order Bacteroidales; family Bacteroidaceae; genus Prevotella. Next base: position 8,556 of record CAMJKP010000028.1, read on the forward strand.
TGGGATATCATCATCCTGAATGTATGCCTCGTAGGCCGCATCGAAGAGGATGAGTGTATCGTTGTGGAGCGCGTAGTTAACCCATTTGCGAAGCTCTTCCTTTGGAAGTACTGTGCCTGTAGGGTTGTTCGGATAGCAGAGGTATATCATATCCACACGATGATCTGGAATCTGTGGTGTGAATCCGTTCTCTGCCGTGCATGGCATATAGTTGACATTGCTCCATGATCCGTTCTCGAAAACTCCTGCTCGTCCGCACATCACGTTAGAGTCGATATAAACAGGATAGATAGGGTCGGTCATGCCGATTGAGTTGTCCCAACGAACTATGTCTCCGATGTTACCGGTATCACTCTTTGCACCGTCGTTGACAAAAATCTCACTTGGATCGAGGTGGATACCACGTGGAAGGAAATCGTTCTTGATGATTGCCTCACGGAGGAATTCATATCCTCTTTCTGGACCATATCCACGGAATGTTGCCTTTACCGCCATCTCGTCAACAGCCTTGTGCATTGCCTCTATAACTGCAGGTACGAGCGGACGGGTTACGTCTCCAATACCGAGGCTTATCACTTTTGCCTTTGGATGTGTGGCCTTGTAGGCGTTCACCTTCTTTGCAATGTCTGCGAACAGATAGTTGTTCGAGAGCTTGAGATAGTGTTCGTTTATTAATGCCATGTCGTAATTTTCTTTTTGAAGTAATGAAAGTCCAAACGCGGCCTTTCTAACTTCGTGGTTGTAAGTTTGCTTTTTCTTTATTCTTTACCCTTTTCTCTTTACTTCTTACCCTTTACTCAGGAAGAGCAATCTCTCCTTCGAAAGAGACAGCTGCGGGTCCAGTCATCAGAATGTGGTTGGTTGCCTCATCCCACTTGATGTTAAGGGTTCCGCCATCCATTTGGATGTTGCTTTCGCTTGGGCGTCGGCCTGTGAGTTTTGCCGCTACTGCCGTTGCACAGGCTCCAGTACCACAGGCAAGGGTTATTCCGCTTCCTCTTTCCCATACTCGCATTCGGATTGTACCGTCAGGAAGTATCTGTGCGAATTCTATGTTGCATCGCTGAGGAAAGACGTCGTGATGTTCGAGAATCGGTCCGAAGTGATTGATAGGAAAGAGTTCCTTGTCACTATCGGGATTAGCATCCAGCTCGTATTTGTCATCGAGGAAGATCACGAAATGTGGATTTCCCATTGAAACGAATGTTCCGATGAACTGATGACCGTCGGCTGTAAGTTCCCAGTTTGTTGCCTTTCCGCCATGAACACCGAACTGTGCCGGTTGCTTGAGGATTGGCTCTCCCATATCTACCGTAACCGTTTCTACTTTGTTATCGGCATTGAGATGGAGATTGAGAACCTTGATGCCAGAGAGAGTCTGAAGGCGGATTGGATTCTTATCGGTCAATCCTTTGTCGTGAAGGAACTTTGCAACACATCGCGTTCCGTTTCCGCACATCATTGCTTCCGAGCCATCGTTGTTGAATATCCGCATCGAGAAATCTGCGTCTGGCTCTGTAGCCTCTCCTATGAGAATCAACCCGTCACTACCAATTCCGAAATGAGGCTTGCTCCATTCGATTGATGCCTTAGCTGGATCCTTTATATTATATAATAATGTATTAACATATATATAATCATTACCCGCGCCATGCATTTTGGTAAATTGTATAGTCGATTTCTCCATTCGATTGCTTTTTGTTTGTTTCTGAGTGCAAAATTACTACTTTTTGTCGGAAAACAAGCACAAATAGTGACATTACTGCATTAAAAATTCTCACAACTTACAATTTGCAACATTTTTGCGGTACAATGCTTTCAATTTGTAATATATTTCAGAAAAAGTTTTTACAAATAGTAATATCAAGCATTTTCTTAAACCCAAAGTGACAGCAAAACCTTTGAAATATTGACAAAATGTAGTAATTTTGCACTCAGAAAGTTACAAAGTGACATAAATATTCACATTTTAATTAGTTTAAGGTATGAAGAAGATTGAAGCAATCATCCGTAAGACAAAGTTCGAGGATGTTAAGGAGGCTCTCCTTAATTCAGACATTGACTGGTTTGAGTACCACGATGTACACGGAATTGGCCAGAGCCGTCAGGAGCGCATTTACAGAGGTGTACAGTACTCAACTGATGTGATTGAGCGTGTAAAGATAACCATTATCTGCCGTGAACAGTTCGCTGAGCCAACCATCAAGGTTATAATGAACGTAGCGCACACAGGCAAGGTTGGTGACGGTCGTATCTTCCTAAGTGACGTAATCGACTGCTACTCTATCCGCACAGGCGACCATGGCGACACGGTACTGGCAGACAAGAAATAAAAAGATGTACAATTTACCATTTACAATGTACAATGTAAATAGGTAAAGCTCACAACAACGCAAACACACACGGACAAACACAACACAATCAATTTAAAGCTCTTAACCCATCAAGAGTAAAAAGATGGGATACGATATGATAACAACAACACTTTCCACAATAATGCCTCTCGCCGCAGTTGCGGAAGAAGCAAAAGACTATGTTAACGGTCTTGATACCCTCTGGGTATTGCTCGGCGCAATGCTCGTGTTCTGGATGCAGCCTGGTTTCGCTCTCGTAGAGGCAGGCATGACACGATCAAAGAATACAGCCAACATCCTTATGAAGAACTTCTGCGATTTCATGTGCGGATCTGTTCTGTTCTGGATTCTTGGTTTCTCTATAATGTACGGAAGCGGAAACTCATTCATCGGCTGGGATGGTTTCTTCGCTATTGGTTCTGACTCTAACGTACCTGCAGAATGTACTTTCATCTTCCAGACTGTGTTCTGCGCAACAGCAGCAACTATCGTTTCTGGAGCTATGGCTGAGCGTACAAAGTTCTCCATGTACTTCATATACTCAATGCTGATTTCTGCCATCGTTTACCCTATCGAGGGTCACTGGTCATGGGGTGGCGGCTGGCTCTCTGAGATGGGCTTCCACGATTTCGCCGGCTCAACAGTTGTTCACCTTTGCGGTGGTGTTCTCGCCCTTGCCGGTGCTATTGTTCTCGGTCCACGTATCGGCAAATATGACAAGGATGGTAAGTCACGTGCTATTCCTGGTCACAACCTTGCACTCTGTGCTCTCGGTGTGTTCTGTCTCTGGATAGGATGGTTCGGTTTCAACCCATGTTCTACAGTTGCAGCAACAGGTTTTGACAACGCTGTTAGCATGTCACATGTATTCGTTACAACCAACATGGCAGCAGCAGTAGGTGGTCTCGCAGCTCTCGCATATACTTGGATTGTAGATGGTAAGCCATCACTCTCAATGGTATGTAACGGTGTTCTTGCCGGACTGGTAGGCATCACAGCAGGTTGTGACTGCGTAAGCATCGGTTCAAGTGCTATCATCGGTGGTGTAGTCAGCGTGGTTATGTGTCTCTCAGTTGCATTCATCGATAAGGTTTGCAAGATTGACGATCCTGTTGGTGCAGTATCTGTTCACGGTGTAGGTGGTATCCTCGGTACTATCATGACAGGTTTCTTCTGCGACTCTTCAATCAACGGTACAGAGTGTTCAGTAGGTGTTCAGACTCTCGGTGCACTTGCAGTTGCAGCATTCGCATTCGTAACAGGTATGATTATCTTCCTTGGCATCAAGTACACTCACGGTCTTCGTTGCGACAGAATCATTGAGGAAGAAGGTCTTGACATCTATGAGCATGGTGAGGCTTGCTACAACTAAGCCGAACCCAATTGACAATTGACAATTGATAATTGAAAATTAATTGATAATTGGGTCGGCAACGGCTCAATTATCTAACGAAATAAAACGCAAAGTCGCAGAGACACAGAGATTCAACACAAAGTAAAGCTTTGTGTCTTTGCGTCTTAGCGTTGAATATAGAAATAAAGACAAAAGGCAAAAGACTTTAGACCTTAGCCTTTAGACATGTACAAAAAAACAGCAAACTTATAATCAACTAAAGAAAAATTCAGAAAACCATGTGTGGAATTGCATGTATCCTTGACATTCAGGAGCAGACTCCTGAACTCAGAAAGAAAGCATTGAAAATGTCGCAGAAGATCCGTCATCGCGGACCTGACTGGAGCGGTATCTACGAAGGTGGATCCGCTATTTTGGCGCATGAACGTCTTAGTATCGTTGACCCGGAATCAGGTCAGCAGCCACTATTTTCTCCCGATAAGAAAGTTGTGCTTGCTGTCAACGGTGAGATATATAATCATCGTGATATTCGTAAATGGTACGAAGGCCGTTATGAGTTCCAGACAGGCTCTGACTGTGAGGTTATCCTTGCACTCTATCGCGACTGGAAGCGTATGGGCATCGAGGATCCATCTTGGATTTTCGAGAAGCTCAACGGTATCTTTGCTTTCTGCCTCTATGATGAGGAGACAGACAAATACCTCATTGGTCGTGACCCTATCGGCGTTATTCCTTTGTATATAGGTCATGATAAGGATGGCAAGACTTACTGCGCCTCTGAGCTCAAGGCTCTCGAAGGTTTCTGCGATGAGTACGAGCCATTCCTTCCTGGCCACTACTACACAAGCGATAGCAAGTCCCTTAAGAAATGGTACACCCGCGAGTGGATGGAGAAGATGCCAACCGACTGCTCTGGCGAGGAAATCAAGGAGACCGCAAGTCTCTCTTACAAGCAGAGCGTAGAGGCAATCCACGACTCTCTCGAGGCTGCCGTTAAGCGTCAGCTTATGTGCGACGTGCCTTATGGTGTGCTTCTCTCTGGCGGACTTGACTCTTCAGTAACCTCTGCCATCGCAAAGAAATTCTCTGCCCATCGTATAGAGGCTGAGGGTAACGAAAAGGCTTGGTGGCCACGTCTGCACTCATTCGCCGTAGGACTGAAGGGTGCACCAGACCTTGCGAAGGCAAAGGTGGTGGCAGATTATATCGGAACTGTTCACCACGAAATCAACTATACCATTCAGGAAGGTCTCGACGCTATTCGTGATGTGATCTACTACATAGAGACTTACGACGTTACAACCGTCCGTGCCTCTACTCCTATGTACCTCCTTGCCCGCGTCATCAAGTCTATGGGTATTAAGATGGTACTCTCTGGTGAGGGTGCCGACGAGGTTTTCGGTGGCTACCTCTATTTCCACAAGGCTCCAAATGCCAAGGAGTTCCATGAGGAGACCGTCCGTAAGCTTGGAAAGCTCCACCTCTACGACTGTCTTCGTGCAAACAAGTCATTGTCTGCATGGGGCGTAGAAGGTCGTGTGCCATTCCTTGACAAGGAGTTCCTCGACGTGGCTATGGCTCTCAACCCAGAGCACAAGCTTTGCCCAGGCACAGTCATGGAGAAGAAACTGGTGCGCGAGGCATTTGCCGACATGCTTCCAGAATCTGTGGCTTGGCGACAGAAAGAGCAGTTCTCTGACGGTGTAGGCTATTCATGGATTGACACTCTGAAGGAAATCACCTCAAAGGCAGTCACCGACGAGCAGATGGCTCATGCAGCAGAGCGATTCCCAATCAACACACCTCTCTGCAAAGAGGAATACTACTACCGCTCAATCTTCGAGGAGCATTTCCCATCAGAGAGCGCGGCAAAGGCAGTTCCTCACGAGGCAAGCGTTGCTTGTTCTACCGCCAAGGCTCTTGAATGGGACGAGGCTTGGAAGAACATGAACGACCCTTCAGGCAGAGCCGTAGCAGGTGTTCACGAGAAAGCATATTAATTGAAGTTTCGCAAGCTAAACTTCAAGGGTTATAAGGTTAAGAGGTTATTAGGTCCGCACGCTATAGGCGTTATTCGCTAAGGCTCATCAAGCTAAAGCAAGTCCAACCTGAGAACCTTAAAACCCACAAACCTTAAAACCTAAAAGCATATTAGTGCAAAAGATACATATTTGACAGTTTTTTAGACTCATCTCAAAAAGGGAATGGACTATACATGAAGCGGAATGGAGATAGTCAACATTTGCTAATACCATGTATTTGAGATAAATTATACACTCACGACAAATAATTCTGAGGAATGATTTTGCCGTGAGTGTTTTTTTGTGTACCTTTGCAATAGCAAAATGTCAAAGGTCAAAAGTCAAAAGCCTTAGACCTTAGTCCTTAGACTTTTTTTCAAAAAATGAACATCAAACCCATAGCATATTTCCGTTCGCCATTGACGAGCAAGTTCGGTATTCCGCGCCAGAGTGGTGTGGTAGAGGACCTTATTGGCGAGATTGTCTTTGAACCTGAGTATTCCTCTCCCGATGCCATTCGTGGTCTTGAAGGCTTCGATTACATCTGGCTTATCTGGGGATTTTCTGCCAACAAACATGAGCAAAGAGGTCTCACCGTTCGTCCACCACGCCTGGGAGGAAATGAACGTCTCGGAGTATTCGCAACACGTTCCCCATTTCGTCCCAACCCGATAGGATTGTCTTGCGTGAAATTAGTATCACAAAACGATAGTGCCATTAACGAATCGGCTCCCTCCCTACGGGGGAAGTCCGATGTTGATAACATCGGAGTATGTGCCAGGGCGGGGGGAGAGGCCGTACTTTTAGTTTACGGTGCCGACCTTATGGACGGCACACCGATCTACGATATCAAGCCTTACATTCCCTATGCAGATGCCCATCCAGATGCCCGTGGAGGATTCACAGACAACAATGACTGGCAACCTCTCGAAGTAATAATCCCAGAGGAAATAGCCAAGACATTCACAGCAACAGAACTTTCATCGCTCAAAGGTGTACTTTCGCAAGACCCGCGCCCACAATACCACGATGACCCAGAACGTATCTACGGAATGCCATTTGCAGGAAGGGATGTGAAGTTCAAGGTCAACGGCAATATCCTTATGGTTATCAAATTCTAGCCCACACAATTAACTAGTGTGGGCTAGAATTTGAATTTATTATTTTACGAACTTCTTGCCATTCTTTACGTATATTCCCGGCTTGAGACTATTCTCATTCACCTTTCTGCCGTTAATATCAAAGATCTGGGTGTTAGGTGATGGGTGTTGGATGTTTGCTATGCCAGTTGTCTCTTCTTCATCCAGAACCTTGATAGTGATAGCCTTCGCAGCATTTTTCACGCTATATTTAGAATAATCACGCGATTCCACCTTCATATACCAGCGGAAAGGCTTAAGGCCATTAGAGCCATCGCTTTGAATCAGCTCACCACCTCCCATACCGTAATAGTTGTTTGCTATCATTGTTTCTGAAGGGATAGGGCTGTAAGTGCCTATAATGGTGTATTTCGCAATAGTGGTAGAGCAATCCACGCTTCCACCCTCAGCAGCATATATAGTCGTGTTTTTTGCGGATATCGTCTTCTCGCCAGCTGTCTTTGCCCTAATGAGATAAGGCATGTTAGGCTGGGTTGAGCCGCTCTTCATCTTTATTATCTCCATTACTGTCTCGTCAATAACGCCATCCTCATCATTATCATTCTGACGGACAGTATTGATATAAGCCAACTCGAAATCATCCTTCAAATCCTCATAATTCAGAGAGAAAGGAAGATATATTGCCTGCCAGTTCACATTAGTGAAATTTCGGGTATAAGTAATCTTGCCGTACTGTCCTGTTGGAACGTCTGCAAGAGGCTCACCGTCCTCGATATGATATTCACCTCCCATGAATCTGAAGGAAACGGTCTGATCCTCATTCTTCACGATATTGGTGATAGGGAAAGACTTCGCCATATCACTACCTGAGTAGTTTTTGAAAGATTCTACGGAAGTAACCTCCTGTAAACCCGGATAAATATCACCTTTCAAGCTCTGAGTGAAATCATTCGATCTCCTAGATGATATATTACCATCAGCAGGTAGTAAAGTAATGTTTGGATGTCCGTAGGTATTATTAGGTGTCATACTGAAACCATCAGGAGAAGAGGTAATGTGCATGATAAGCATACCATTACCATACTTCTTATTTAGATAGTAGTTCCACCCATCGTAGCCAGAATGCTCGATTGTGTAGTACTCATATGGGTCAGCTGGATTAGTAATCCTATAAGCCTTTCCACCCTTGTTACGTGGTACGAGAGTGATATTCTGCGCCTCGGTAATCTCCTCAGCATCTTCCCATCCTAAATATTCACGCTCCCACGTGGTATATTGGCATGGCCACATTCCATTAAAGATATTCTCACCACCATCCATAATATCCCAGTCCTCAGGACCGCAGTTGTCGTAATCAACATTGCCATTTATATCCATCGGCTCAGTTTTCAAAGTCCAGTAAAGATCAGGAAGTCCAAGACCATGACTCATCTCATGACAGAAAACACCAATACCAGCACGTATTGGTTCTTTCACATAAATGCTTGCATCCGCAGCCAACTCATTAGTTACACCTATCACATTGACAATTTTGTTATCCCTTGTTCTGATTGCTCTATCCCCCCAGCAAGCAGGCCACGCGTCATTTCTGTTACCGCTGAGGTTTGCACCTGTACCGGCATAGAGAACATAAACGAGATCCACATAACCGTCATTGTTGCTGTCATACTGCGAGAAATCGATATCAGCATCAGCACATGCTACAGCCTCCGTTAGCAAATCACTGGTATTGTCTTTAGCCTTACCATAATAATCGTGATTATTGATAGTCTCATAAGGACCATAAAGGTCGAATACAGGAGTGAACTTTCCATTACTAGCATCTATGAAATACTGACGAACAGAGCTGTAACCCAGATATTTTGTCTCATCGCTGTAAGGAGTTTTTGTCGTTCCATTGAAATACTCCTCAAATACCTCGTACAATTTTTCCTTATCACCATTACCAAGGACAAACTTCTTGTCGGTATAGTTCATCAGAATGATAGGAATGTGAATTTCACCCATGTGAGGACAAAAAATATTTTTATCAAGCTTATCTACCGCCTTCTTCCTCTTTATTACAGAATTATCCGCCTCTACGAAAAAACTATCCTTGTCTTGAGCTTTAATCAAGTTTGTCTCTTTTGTCGAACGATCAGAAGCGTCATGTGCCAAGACTCCTGTACTTACAAGTTCACCTTTGTTTACTGATGCGACATAATAAGCAGACCCGTTTCGCACAAGAAGTACTCCGTCTGTTGTCTGATACCATGAAAAATCCTCGTCACCAAGAAGCTGGATAGTAACAGACTTTCCGTCAGGCTGAAGCACAAGCATAGGAGTTCCAGCAGATTTAGCAGCCCATATATTCAGACTGCAACATAGCATAATTAGAAATAGTAATTTTTTCTTCATCTTTTATGAAATTATATATAAGAAAATAGGTTATATAAGTTCTCTTTAATTCGTTTTGATATGCAAAAATAATAATATTTTTCCAAATCTACAAGAAATAATATTGTTTTCACAAACCTTAACACGCCGTCAATATTCCGTTATTTCTCCGATGTAAATACCATTAAAATACCATTAAGATACCATTAAATATGGTATTTAAATGGTAATTAAAGTGTTTATTATATGTGTTTATATTGGATTATCTTCGTAGGAAGAGCTATTGATCTTCGCTAGATTTTCCTACATACCCAAAAAGCCACCGCAGGAAGGATAAAAATTCAAGGTTGACGGCAACACCCTCACAGTCACAGGCATAGAATAAACCAAATTATGATAAGTCTCTGCGAACAATCAACGATTAATCCGAATAGCAAAGGTTGTAATCATCTGAATTGGTGTTAGTAAAAAGTGTCATCTGACAATTCTTAATTATTTCTAAAAAATATCAGCATTTTGTTTTTTTGCACATTTTTCCGTATCTTTGCAATGTTTATAATGCGGGATATTAATTCTTGTGTCCTACAAATTGTTTAACATTTTAATCTGATATAATATGAAACGTTTTTTTACAATTAGTTTTTTCCTTGTAATACTGTTATTTGCAGGTTTCATGGAAATAAATGCCCAAGCATATAATGTCTGGGCGATGGCAGTTATGGAGAAAGGACAAGAGCAACCAGCCATTTTAATGTATACCAGTCCTGTGGAAACCGCAGAAAACGGATTGGAGTATCATCGTATCACTTATAGAAACAGGCAAGATAGTAATGGTGAAAATGTCTATACCACTGTCAAACTACAGTATGGCTATAGGATGGCAGACAAGAAAATCTTCATCTATGACTTTGAGAACAAAAAAGAGACATTGGCTTTTGACTTCAACATCTCTGAGGGTGATCATTTTACTACATTCAATGGCATGGAATGGGAGGTTGTGGCAGTAAATGACACCACGGTGGACACAACAGGACCCTACGCTTTTGGCGGAAGTGTGTCTTCCAAGAAGCTATTGACAGTAAAAGCTCTTGACGGTAAACTTTCTGACCAATGGTTAGAGGACTTCGGCTCTTTTGCCAATCATCTCATGATTCGCAGTTTGGAGAACGTAGAATACTCTCAAACATTATGGATGGAATATGACATGGGAGAGTATGTTGCGCGTGAAATAAATGCAGATCCATTCTTTACTCATGATACAGGATGGATGATTTCTGACGATGGTTTTCATCACGATGCTTACACAAAATGTAAGTTCGAAAATGGCAATGTAGTATTTGAAGATGTTTCTCTATACCCTTGGGAGCATCGCGCATATTCCGTATTCTATAGAAAAGGAGATGACATCTACAGAATAAGTATGTTGGAATTCGAGCCTCATTGGGAAGGTAACTCTGCTCTAAGAAAGGATGTTACTACTTTCAAAGGGTTGCCAGCTCCCGTAAGTGGCAAATATACTGTTCACTTTGGCAATAATAGCTATACCACAGGCATTACCGGCGTTAGCAAGGTTTCTTCTCTGCATGAGAACAATTCCTATGACCTACAGGGACGTTCTGTTAATAATCCTACAAATGGAATTTATATCAACAACGGACGTAAAGCAATTGTAAAATAACGTCAGTTCAACGACTTGCTTTCCTACCACTCACACAAGCGAGTCCTTCATAATCCGTCTCCTTCATCCTCCATTGTTCCTCCTATGTAACTCCGTTGTACCTCCTATGATCCTATAGTTCAGGAAGGGAGGAAAAGCGAATTTGAAACGAAGGAAGAGCTGAGGTAGAGCAAAAGCAAGACGGATGTAATAGGTTGGTGTAATACCCTTGCAAAGAAAAAAATCAAAATGTTTTTAGAGAGGGTATTACACCTTTTGTTGTTATGCACAATATTTTTATTGATTATCAGCATGTTATCTTTGGTGTAATACCCTTAAAAGTATTACACCATTTCGGGCGATTTAGTGTAATACTGGTGTAATACTTCCGAGGGTATTACACCAAGGCAAACGAATTGATGCACAACCATTTAATATACTCAAAACAGCAAAGGTGTAATACTCGGCGTTAAAAACTTTTTGAAAAATAGTATTACACCAACTATTACACCTAATTATTTTTCAGAACACAGAGTTTTTTACTTCTTACTCAGCTCGTCAATCTGCTTCTTGAATGCATCCATATTCATCCAATGATCAGTTTTTAGCTTTATAATATTCCCTTCCTTGTCAAAAAGACGATATGCAGGAATACCCGTCTCTTCAATATAATCCTCTACTGCAGAGAACTGCTTTCTTGGCAGATTGTAATGCACACAGTTAGGAGAGGTGAGACCATATTTTGTGATATAATACTTCCAACTTCCTATATTCTTCTCTGCTGAAAGATAGAGATATACAATGTCATAATCCTTTAACTGCTCTTTTATCTCATGCGATTGCTCTAAGTATTTCATGCAACCGCCACAACCTACACCCCACACATCAAGATAAATAATCTTACCCTTGTATGGCTCAACAATCTTATCAAGAATAACCTTTCCATCCTCAAGACCTTCCACCAAAGACGCAGAGAGAATACGTGCATCTGCCTTAGCAGCCACATCCTCCACATCCTTTGTCATCTCTTCATTCTTTTGGGCAACAAGATCTTTGAAATAGCTATTATTTATATCGTTGAGTAATGCCAAGCCCTCCATACTGAGCGGTTGTTTGGTGCTATGGATATTCAGGAACAAAGCCCTTGCCATACAGAAATCATGGACGTTGGCATCTGTACTGATAGAATCTACTATCATCATTGCCTGCTTCAACATTGAAGGGGCATACTGATTATATGCCGCTTTTACATCCTCACGGTCGCGCAACTCACGCCAATCCTCATTCGAACAATATTTCCCGTCCATCGCCATATACAATTCCCCCCAAGCCTTACCTCCTAAAGTGTCGTTTCTTTCCAACTCTCCAGTTCTAGCCTTCCACTTGTTGAGAATGTCGCGATCCTTGTCACTCAGTTTCAACATTCCCTTCTGCTCTAACGAAAAATACAGGTCAGGATTGTCCTTGTATCTTTTATTCATTTTTTTCTCACCATTGATTATGAGATGATTAATGTACCTTGCAAAATCGTTTGTAAGGGAAAGTGGCATTGCTGGATCTATAGTTCCCAGTTTGCGTGCAGATATTTCCACCTCCTCTGGCAATCGGGAGTTTGGGGCAGCGATCTCTGTTGAAAAAATGGCACTAGCAGCTCCGAATCTGTTGGATTCTGACACATAATCACGATAACGCTTGCTGATAGTTGGGTGCTGAGCTATGATTTCATTAAGCCTGTCATTGGTCTTACTGAACTTCTCCAGAAATTCATCCTTGAACTTCTTAAGGGCTTTAACATTCAAAAAATTAGAATTACCATTCGCTTCAACATAAGGATAATCATACGGATTAGCCATAAGCTCATTTTGCAAACGGGCATTCTCACCCATAAAAAGACAACATCCGTTCTTCCAGTCGTGAACCATATAATATTTCTTTCCTGGCTCCAGCACAAGATTTTTCGCAAAGACCACGTTTTTACCTGCAATCTCAGTAAATCTAACAGTCTGAACACAATTCAGTTTGACACTCATCGTGAACTGACCAGATTCATCAAAAGATGCCGTATTGGTATTTGGAGGTCCCCATATCACTAAATTCATGACATTGGATACCAAATTTACTCCTTTGTCGGAAAGATCCTTTGGCAGATCCTTAATCCAACCAGTAATCACAGCCTCACCATCCTTATACTCTGTACTGAATGCAGTATTGTCCTCTATAGGATAGGCAGGAAGTACAGAGCCGAAACTTGATAGCGTGACCTTCTGTCCGTTAATAGTGAACTGACGTTTGCCAGCCTTTTCCTTGCCAATCGCAATGGTTACTTTCTCCTGACCATCTGTCAGAACTACCTTTTTCCCATCTTTGCTCTCATATTTCCAAACCTTGCAATTATACACAGCATTATCGGGATAGAGACCAAGTTTCCAGTCACCAGTCAGATCATCACGCCAGTTGGAATTGAAGATTTCAGACATTTCCTTTGCCTTTCCTTCCGCAATGTTCCATATTTTGAGCGCATAAGGCCTTGAGCTTTCTATCAGATGAAAACGCTCCACACCAGCAGGTAATGGTTCAAAATGAAGGGCGATATTGGTGTAAGAAGATGTCGGTCTATACATTTCTTCTAAAGGAAAATCAGTTTCTTCCTCGCATGTAGCCTTAACACCGGTAGAGTAATATTCATTGCCATCAGGAGTCTCTATGTATATTCCTTTACCAAGTTGGAACACATCAATATGTCTTACATTAAGATGTACGACTGTTTCCTTGTCAAAGAAATCCACCTTACAGACTTTAATACTGCCGTATTGACTGCCATCACAGAATGACGTAGGGTTTTCCCACACCTTCTGTGCCCATCCGCAGGTAGCGATGAGCAACAACACTAAAGACATAATAGATTTCTTCATAGAGTCTTGGCTTTGCTATAATTTTTCCGTTTTATCAACCACTTATACTTATGACGTTATTTCCGAAAATAGATTTACATTTTAGGAGTTTTCGTCAGTATGTGCAAAGATAACCATTATTTTCCAGAATCGCAAGAAATCGCGATGTTTTTATAGTTTTTTCAACATCTCATCACCCTCGTTATGATTCCGCTCTTCCTTCGCTCATCCTCCTAACCAAACTCGATGAACCTTCGCTTTTGTTCGCTAAAAATGGGACCTTCATCGAGTTTGGTTCGGAGGAACAACGGATTTATATAGGAGGTACTTGGGATTAGTGGTATTTCTGTAGAATAGACAAATGCAAAAAAAATAAAGACGGTGAACAAAACGTTCACCGTCTTTATTGTAGTCATATCAAGCCTTTACTTCTTACTAAGCTCGTCTATCTTCTTCTTGAAACCCGGAACATCTTGAAAGTGATCACGGTCAAGTTTTTCCATATTGCCATGCTTATCAAAGAGAACAAAGAATGGGAAGCCATCAACTTTCAGATATTTCATCACAGCTTTCTGCTGGCTTTCGGGAAGATTATAATTAATATAGTTTGGCTTCGTAAGTCCAAGTTCCGCAATATATATCTTCCATTCTTTCTCCTCTGAACGACAGGCAAAATACACATATACCATATCATGGTCCTTCACAGCCTCCTTCAATTTTGGTGAAGCCTTAATTGCATTAATACAAGGCTGACACCATGTGCCCCAGAGATCCATATACACGATCTTGCCCTTATATGGCTCAATTATCTTATCGATAATAGCCTTACCATCAGTCATTCCCTCAAAGTCTGATGAAGGAGCTATAGCCTTCTTTACATCCTCTTCATTTTGTTTTACCAATTCTACATAGTAGTTCTTTAGACCAACAACCTGCTGTTTGAAATAATCATTCTTGATCTCGTCGATAACAGCCGAAGCTCCATTTCTCAGATTCTTACTAAAGGCAAGTTCTTTACCGAGTATGCGAGCACGGCAATAATCACGGACAAGTTGGTTACTGAATAACGAATCAATAACATTACATTTCACCTTATAGAAATCGGAAGCCCACTCATTATAAGCATCTTCCATATCTATATCACGAAATTTCTCGAATGTTTTACTACCAGCAATTTTCTGAATTTCGTTAATCAAAAGGGATCCTGTGCCTCTACATATGTTTTTCTTCTCTGCTATTTTCATTTGCTTCCACACCCATACCTTCGACAAGTCACGATCATCACCACTATTTTTCTCTAAAGCAGTATAAATATAGAACCTAAGTTTTGAATCAATATAATCATTGAAACAACGAGAAAGAGACAAAGGCATAGCCGGATTTACGTCTGCATATTTTTCTGCAACAGGAACAGCCTTTTCCGGCATAAACGTTTTTGTAATATACTGAGCAGCATAGAACCGGATATTATCATTCATATAGTCACGATAGCGCTTGCTGAGGGTTGGAGTCTTTGCTATGATATCATTCAGCTTGTCCACAGTAGCCTTATAATTCTTTTCTTTATAATCTACTTTACGTGTCTCTATCCAGTCCATCGTGCAAGGATTAGACTGAAGTTCATTCTGCAAACGTGCATCCTCACCCATGAAAAGGCAACTGCCATTCTTCCAGTCATGCACCATATAACATTGCTTTCCTGGCTGTAGCACCAAATCTGTTGCAAAAACCTTTTCGCCATTATCTGTTTCCTCTTCAAATAGGACACTCTGCACACCATTCAGTTTTACTTTTATAGAGAATTGCCCCAAGGAATCAATGGTTATACCACTTTCTGTTACTATTTCACCAGTCAGGATATCATTTACTTTTGCAGTAATATGTATTTTCTTCTCTGCAAATTCCTTTGGAAAATCCTTTATCCAACCTGCAATAGCAACTTCTCCATTATATAGTTCTGTACTAAACTCAGTATCATCCTTTGTAGGATAGGCAGGAAGGATAGAGCCGAAACCTGAAAGCGTAACCTTCTGACCGTTAACAGAAAACTGACGTTTGCCGTTCTTTTCCTTACCAATAGCAATGGTTACTTTCTCCTTACCGTCGCTCAGAACAACACTCTTTTCGCTTTTACTCTCATATTTCCACACCTTGCTATTATATACGGCATTATCGGCATAGAGAGAAAGAATCCAATCACCAGTCTGGTCATTGCGCCAATTTGAATTGAAAAGATCAGACATGTCCTTTGGCTTTCCTTCTGTAATATTCCATATCTTCTTACCAGACTTTCCCGATCCTTCCATCAAATGAAAACGCTCCACATCATAAGGCAGAGGTTCAAAATGGAGGGCGACATAAGTGTAAGGACCTGTAGGCTTATATTTTTCCCCCAATAGAATACGTACTTCATTCTCATGTATTGCATTGCCATTGGTAATGAGATACTGCTTGCCATCAGGAGTCATCAAAAAAGTCTCCTTATGAAAGCTAAAATCACCATTAGAAAGAGCCCTGAGATGCACGATAGTTTCCTTGTCCGTGAACTCAACTTCATTCACCTTGTAATCTGTATGGAAAAGTTCTTCAACATAGAATGAGGTTGGATTTTTCCACACCTTCTGTGCCCAGCCACAACTAGCAACGAGCAACAACACAAAAGAAATAATAGTTTTCTTCATAGAATTTGTTTTCGACATAAACATTTTACCGTTTTTATTAACTATCTATATTATCAATGAGCCAATTCCAGAGAAAGAGATTCCTTTTTCCTGATTCCACTTCATTAAAAAATCAAAGTGTTTTCGTCTTTTGGCTTACCGAGTGCAAAATTACAGATAATTCCAAAATGTCGCAATACCAAAAAACTATGATTTTCCACCTGTATTTTCGTTATACCCACAACGTCGCATCACCCTCGCTAATCCTCCGCTCTTCCTTCGTTCTTCCTCCGTACCAAAGTCGGTGCAAACTCGGTGCCAAGTCGGTGGAATAGCGAATGTTCATCGAGTTTGGTTCGGAGGATGAACGAACGCAGAGCAAAGGCATAACGGATTATCTTCGCAAACTGTATTATATTTTCACGAAAAAAGCCACCGCAGGAATCACTCCTACGGTGGCTCGACGTTTTGACTAAAACTCTAACCTAATATAAATATTCTTATTATGACCCTCTAAATCCCCCCTGCATAGGGGGACTTCCATCGCACTCCAGCCCTCCCCCTATGCAGGGGGAGCGAGGAGAGGGTCTGCTAATTACGCAGACCTGAATGTGATGCCACTATCATTTGCGTCAATCACAATCTCGTGTTCGCGAGTAACCTCACCAGAGAGAAGTGACTTGCTGAGTGCGTTAAGCACATCACGCTGGATGGCTCTCTTCACAGGACGAGCACCAAACTCTGGGTCAAATCCTGCCTGTGCAAGATATTCCACAGCCTTATCGGTAACTGTGAGGTTGAAGCCTTGCTGCTCCAGCATCTTGCTAACGGCATTCATCTGCAAGCGAACAACTCCTGCAATTTCATCCTTGCTGAGAGGAGTGAACATGATGGTCTCGTCAATACGGTTGAGGAACTCTGGACGGATGGTCTGCTTCAACAATGCAGAGATACGACCATATAGAGCCTCTGACTGTTCTGTGCTTAGAGCACCACCATTCTTGTTTATCTCCTCCTGAATGAGGTGGCTGCCAAGGTTGCTCGTCATGATAATTATAGTGTTACGGAAGTTGACGGTACGACCTTTAGAGTCGGTCAAACGACCATCGTCAAGCACCTGAAGCAGAATGTTGAACACGTCAGGATGTGCTTTCTCTATCTCGTCGAAGAGCACCACAGAATATGGCTTTCTACGAACAGCCTCAGTTAGCTGACCACCCTCATCATATCCTACATATCCCGGAGGCGCACCAATGAGTCGAGTGACGCTGAACTTCTCCTGATACTCACTCATATCAATTCGAGTCATCATCGTCTCATCGTTGAAGAGGTAGTCGGCAAGTGCCTTGGCAAGCTCAGTCTTACCCACACCCGTTGTTCCGAGGAATATGAAACTTGCAATTGGACGCTTTGGATCCTGAAGTCCTGCACGTGAACGGCGAACAGCATCGCTAACGGCAGTTATAGCCTCATCCTGACCAATTACACGATGATGAAGTTCCTCTTCAAGATGCAGTAGTTTCTCACGCTCGCTTTGGAGCATACGAGATACAGGAATGCCAGTCCAACGGCTAACAACTTCTGCAATATCATCCTCTGTAACCTCCTCCTTTACCATAGCCTCTGCACCCTGTGCGGAATGAAGTTGTGACTGTATAGACTCAATCTCATCCTCAAGAGCCTTCAGCTTGCCATAGCGAATCTCAGCCACCTTACCATAGTTGCCCTCACGCTCAGCACGCTCAGCCTCGAACTTGAGCTGCTCTATCTGCTGCTTGTTCTGCTGAATCTTATTGACGAGTTCCTTCTCGCTCTGCCACTTAGACTTATATTGGCTCACCTCCTCCTGAAGATCGGCAATTTCCTTATTGAGCTGTGCGAGCTTATCCTCATCATTCTCACGTTTGATAGCCTCACGCTCGATTTCGAGTTGTGCAAGACGACGTGTTTTCTCGTCAAGTTCCTCAGGCAGAGAGTCACGCTCCATACGAAGCTTTGCTGCAGCTTCATCCATAAGGTCGATTGCCTTATCAGGAAGGAAACGATCAGAGATATAACGCTCTGAGAGCTTAACGGCCGCTATGCAGGCATCATCCTGAATACGTACACGATGATGATTCTCATAGCGCTCCTTCAAGCCACGGAGGATGGAGATAGCACTCATCTCATCAGGCTCATCAACCATGACGGTTTGGAATCGGCGTTCCAGAGCCTTATCCTTCTCGAAGTATTTCTGATACTCGTTAAGGGTTGTTGCACCTATTGCACGGAGTTCACCACGAGCAAGTGCAGGCTTAAGGATATTTGCGGCATCCATAGCGCCCTCACCGCCACCAGCGCCCACGAGGGTGTGGATTTCGTCGATGAAGAGAATGATACGACCGTCTGCGCCAGTCACTTCTGAGATAACGCTCTTCAGACGCTCCTCAAACTCACCTTTATACTTCGCACCTGCAACGAGAGCACCCATATCCAGAGAATAGAGCATCTTATCCTTCAGGTTCTCAGGCACGTCACCACGAACGATACGCTGTGCCAAGCCCTCCACTATGGCGGTCTTACCCGTACCCGGCTCACCTATCAATATCGGGTTGTTCTTGGTACGGCGAGACAATATCTGGAGAACGCGACGAATCTCATCATCACGACCTATTACAGGGTCAAGTTTTCCTGCACGAGCATCAGCCACAAGATTCTTGGCGTATTTCTCCAAAGAACGGTAGTTATCGTCAGCCGACTGCGACTTAACATTCTTTCCCTGACGCAGTTCTTTGATTGCAGCCATTACGTTCTGCTTGTTAAGACCTGCATCCTTTAGGATTCTGCTTGCCGTACTGTTCACCTCAACGAGAGCAAGAAACAAGGTTTCCACGCTCACAAACTCGTCGCCCATCTCCTGAGCAAGAGCCTCTGCGCGAGTAAACACCTGATTGCTTTCGTTTGAAAGATATGGCTGACCATTGCCACCAGAGACCTTTGGCAAATGATTTATCTCACTCTCCACCACCTGTGATATATGCTGTGGATTAACGCCCTGCTTCTGGAACAGGAAACCTGCAACATCCTGTGCTTTCTGTAAGATAGCACGAAGAATGTGAACCGGCTCAATGGTTTGTTGACCATTGCGTTGTGCACCACTAACGGCTTCTTGAACCGTCTGTTGTGCTTTGATTGTAAACTTTTCGAAATTCATAGTTACCTCCCTTTTTATATTTACGATTTTACTATTTACAATTTACTATTTTCGAGAATTCACTATTGTTCGTTCTCATAATTTCCATTATCATTTATTGTACCAAGTACATTTTGTACGCCATTTTGACAGAAAAACAACCCATTTTATATGACATTCTGTCCAAAACAAGCATTTGCAACACCGTTGCACCGACATTTTTATACCTTTGCAATCAGAAAAATAATCATCAATTACTCGAATCCCTGTAATTAGAAAGAGTAACTACTCCCCTCCATCTATGGGAGGGGTTGGGGGTGGGTCTTATGGAACAAATTCTTCATCTCATTAATGAAATGTCTCCTTTCCTATTATTAGGATTCCTCCTTGCAGGACTTATGCACGCATTCATCCCAGGGCAGATTTATAGCCGTTATCTGGCCAAGCCATCATTCAGCAGCGTGCTCTACGCCGCCCTTTTCGGCATTCCCCTACCCCTCTGCTCTTGCGGAGTAATCCCAACGGCAATGTCTCTCCGTCGTGAAGGGGCAAGCAAAGGTGCCGTGGCTTCATTCCTCATAGCAACACCACAGACAGGCGTTGACTCTATCATAGCCACCTACTCGCTTATGGGACTTCCTTTCGCAATAGTAAGACCATTCATAGCATTCCTTACAGCTTTATTCGGAGGGCAGATGGTGAATATGGCGGACAAAGACCCCTCCCCAGCCCTCCCGAGGGAGGGAGAGGAAAGTCAGCATAATAAACCTGTAGAGGCTCATTGTGAGTGTGGATGCGGTCACAACCACGAACATTCACACGAGCACGAACATTCTTTTATTGGAAAGTTAAAAGAAGCTCTCTCATACGCTTTTCTTGAAATGATGGAGGATATTGGCAAATGGCTGATGATAGGTTTGATTGTTGCAGGTCTTATCACGGTATTTGTGCCAGACTCATTCTTCGAGATATTCAAGGACAACTCATTGGCAAGCATGCTGCTCGTGTTATGTTTCTCTATCCCTATGTACCTATGTGCAACGGGAAGTATTCCTATCGCCGTAGCTCTGATGCTCAAGGGATTAACACCTGGTGCAGCTTTAGTTCTACTTATGGCAGGTCCAGCCTGCAACATGGCAAGCATACTCGTCATCAATAAGGTTATGGGCAGAAAAACCCTTATCACGTATCTTGCAAGCATTATCATAGGTGCCGTAGGATTCGGGCTGGCAATCGACCACCTCTTGCCACGCGAATGGTTCATACCTACCATAGCTCCATCAGCAGAATGTTGTCATGAAGAGACTCCTCTCTTCTATTGGATTTGCACAGGCGTGCTCGTGCTCCTGCTCATTAATGCAGCTTGGCATCACTATCATGGCGGTCATAGCCATTGTCATTGTCACGACACAGAAACATGTGATTCACAAATAAAAAAGCATAATATGGAAATTACAATCAAAGGAATGAACTGCAATCATTGTCGCGCTAATGCGGAAAAGGCGATACTCGCCTGTCAAGGCGTGACTTCTGCAAGCGTTGACCTTGCTTCTGGTAAGGCACAGATTGACGGTAATGCCGACATCAACGAAATACGTTCTGCCATAGAGGCTCTCGGATTCTCCGTCGCAGAATAAGAGTAAGTCCGCTATAACTCCAATAATAAGCCCCTTGAGATACTGTTTTAAAGGTATTTCAAGGGGCTTATAAATTATTACTAAATTATCCGAAAGAGGCTTTTATTTAGAATACCCTCTGGCAAAAACACGAATCTTCTCATAAGAATCAACGGTCTTCAAAGAATCAGAAGTAATCATTGTAATCTTGAACTTCCAATCATTATTTGAACTATCATCACTTGCCCAAACGCATTCCGCATTAAAAGAAGAATCAGGATAGAAGGTCAATTTATACTTGGAATCTACACCCTTCAGTCTGCTATTCCATATCATGGAATCTCCTTTAATCTTCATATACTCTCCCCAGGTGTTATCCCCACCATCATATTTCACGAGAGTCCACTCGCCATTCAGCTTGGCACGTAATTCCACAACCTCAGCCTTCTCATCATCATCATCGTCCTTACTGCACGATGACACGCTTGTAATACCCGTGATAGCTATCGCAAACACAAGTACATAATTAAAAATCTTTTTCATTTCAATGTTATAATTAAATATTATTCTGAATCACAATTAAGTAATAGGTATAAATTATGCTTTTTGCGAGTGCTTCCTCGTATGAAGCAAAAAGTGTATGTCAGCCCCAAGGCTGGTGCACGTTCTTAGATTTTGCGAGTGCAAAGATAATAAATTACAAACAATTTACCAAATAAATCAATCAAAAATGTTTTTCCATACAAAAACTATTGCACGATAAAAAACAATTACGTATTTTTGCAGGAAAAATAACATTATGTAAAAATTTTCTGTTTTTCTACTTAACTTTTTACATTGACCTTCGCTTATATTACAGATGACCAAAGAAGAGTTTGAACATATAGCCCCTAAACTCCGAGAGTTGATGCTCTCGGTAGGCCGCAGTTTCTTCGGCAACGACGATGATGCCGAGGACGTTGCACAAGAGGGATTGGTAGCTCTCCTACGGTTCATCGACAGAATGGATTCAACCTCCAAGCACGAGGCTCTAGCCATAAGGGTGGCAAAGCATTGTTGCATGGATATTGTGAGGAAAAGGAAATCCAACCTCTTCGTATCTAGCAGGCAAAGCGAGGAGATAGCCCCACCAGGACGTGACGTAGCTGCCTCGCCACATGATGATCTTGAGGCGAAAGAACTGCATCAAGCTATGAACCAAGCGGTACAGAACCTCAAGCCAAGCGAGCGCCGACTCTTCGAGATGCGACAGATAGAAGGTCTCCCACTCGATGAAATCTCCAAGCAGACAAACATCGCGAAGCCATCAATCAAAAGCATCGTCTCTACCGCGAGAAAGAAAATATTCCAAGAACTACAAAATAAATTTCACATAAAAGCGCAAAGGCACGAAGACGTAAAGATAATAAAACTTCACGAATCGACGGCTTTGCATTATAAGAAAGCAGAAATTTTCTGATCATAGTGAAGTTAGAAAGTAAATGGTCAATAAATTCTAATCAGTAAATTCTAAGAGCGACATCCGTCGCTTGGAAACGCTGAATTTAACATAATAATTTACAGAATTTAATTTCTTCGCAAAGCTCAGGTGCTACGCGAATCCTGAATAAATTTACTTCGAATTTACTTTCCACCATAGGGCGCAAGCCCGATTTAAGTAAAAGTTTTAACGTTATGACATATCAAGAAACTGAAATATTAATCCAGAAATATCTCAACGGCGAGACGACAGCCGAGGAGGAGAAACTCCTTGCCCTTGAGGTTTCTCGCAAGGATGCCCCATCCGACTGGAAGATAATAGCCGAGATGCTCGGTGAACTCGCCATTGACGAGGCACTCTTCGACAAGATAATGGCAGAGCGCAAGCCTAAGCCAAGTCTCGTGCGCTTCTGGCCTTGGGTAGCCGCAGCCTGTGTCGCCGTTCTGCTCGGCATCTTCGTCGGTCCTCCGAGAGAGGATACCAAAAGCAATCCCCAAATTGCCAAGGTTGAGCCAAAGCCAGAAGTTGTAGAAGAGCCAAAGGCTATTGAGCCACAAGAGACCTTCAAAAATGAAGTCTCTACCAAGACTCTGTCCCCACAAAAGGCAAGGCAAAAGTCTCGCGTTTCAATAAGAGCTACAAAAGAGCAACATAAGAGCAGCATAAGAAGACAAGAGGCTAATCTTATTGCAAAAACTGAGACTCCTGAAGAGGTAAAGCCACAAGAATATGTTGTGGAAGAAACTCCTACCATAACAGAATGGGAAGTAGCGGCAGTAGAAAAAACAGCTATCGAGTCTGAACCCGAGGTTTTATCAGACCGCGACCTCCCTATCACCAGTCCTGAAAACTTCATGTTAACCAAAGAAGAACAGGCTATGATTGTAAGGCTTGAAAACGAGGATTTCCTCAAACAGGTAAAGCAGGAACTCGAAATAGCGAAATACAACCAAAAACAAATGTCTCTAAATTAGAGTAAAGCATAAACTTCAAAGAATACGAGATATGAAAAAGATATTTGTCATGCTGATTATCACCATCAGCGCAATAGCATCTGTCAACGCCCAGTCTCCACGCAAGCATGCTGTACAGAAGCCTACCAACGTGATCAAGCAGCTGAATTACACTATCGACAATTACGGACAAAAGAACAACCTGTCTTATAGTGTAACAAAAAATCCAAATACAAATCTGTTGGAATTGAGCGAAAAGATTGCACATTTCACCCTCAAGAAGACAGATGCCAATCAGCAACTTGACCTCATTCGTGAAGCATTCACGAAGGATGAGTCTGTAGGCTATCAGTTCAAGCACATTATGCCAGGAAACAATGAGCTATTCAACCTCAACGTATTGTCTGGAAACGGAAAGACAAACAACACACTTAGCATTCGTGTTCGACCTGAGCAGGAAATGTGGTACATGTGCTGTAAAAATCCAGAAAATCCTCAACTTCGTGATGCCTACGCCATTGTATGGAAAGAATCTGGACAGGGATACGAAGGCAACATCTACATGATAACGTCTCTTCGTCCAGACCTTTTCACAAAGAACATGACATCCGCAAGCAACACATTCAAACTTGACGGTATTATGGGATATGACCTTAAAGATACCCTCTACGTTTTCTATATGGCCGACTCATACGAAGAGCTTGAAAGACTCGGAAGCAGGACCAATTCATTTGCAGAACTGAAAAGACTTGCAGAAACCGATCCTCAGTTTATCGGTAAAATAGCCTATATGCCTATCAAAAATAACCGTTTCAACATTAGCGTAAACATCAACAAGCGCATGGTTGGACGACAGCGTAATGTCGAGCCTGACGGATCACTCTGCAAATTATGGATGGATATAGACATGGTACCAGGAGAGACTTATCGTTTAGTCGTTCATAACGGATTCGTTGAATACGACAATAAATACGAAACACGTTTTGGACGTTATTCTGGTCATAGTCTTATAGGTCGTTACGCTAGGGACGAAGAAGATACCGAAGCTACCCAAGCTGCTCCCACAAACGACAAAGAGAATATACCAACTCAACTTCGGGATGAAGTCAGAAAGAAGTTTGAGATCATAAGTGAAAATATGAGCATGATTAAGAAATTCTATGAAACCATAGATGACAATACTGATCAGGCTCTCAAGCGTGATGGCAAGATAAAGGATTGGAGCAATACAGATATGTACTTCAATCAGATTTTCAAGCAGAACGAGCAATTAGACCTACAAATAGAAGAACTCTATTATTCCCTATCGGATTACGAGTTGCCACTAAAGTATAAAGTGGGCATTTACAAAGAGATATTAAGAGTGTATGCCGATCAGAATAATTATTTCAACGACCTATACTCAAAGCTTGGCAACCTCTCAAAGAGCGGCAAAAAATGCCAAAAGCAGATTAGCCAACTTACGGAGAAGTACATGAACAGGATGAGTGAAGCAATAAACTCTGACCAATAGACATTATTGCCCCCCCTCTTTACAGAAATGACACATCAGATTCTCAAAAGAAAATTGAGAATCTCGTAAGAGGTATGTGCGTAACACAAAGGGGTGTCAGAGTTTTCATCCACGAAATATCTATCATATTTAATTATAATTTATGAAAAGAATCATCACAATTATATTATCAGCTATACTGACAATAACAGTATCAGCACAAGACAAGAATCCCGTTGAGAAGATATGCGAAGAGATATATTCTGCTGTGCCAGGACTGCCTTGTCTTGATGACAAGCAAAAGTCATACAACGGAGATGGTTTAGTAGTATATTCTCACAGAGCCTACTTCGACGGAATCTTCTGTACAAAGGATTCTACAGAATACAAGAACAAAAAAGTTCTGAAGAAAATGCTCGGTATTATCAGACATAACCTTGATTCATTGATGGAAATCTCAGATGAAAGCTATCATTTTGAATCTCACAGTCATGATGCTGACACTATAAAATATTCCCTTTGCTTGTCCAATGGACCAGTTGTTCCTAAAAAAATCAAAATGGGGAATTTAACTTATATTACCCCAGATGATGACGAAACTGTGTCTCTCGATTATACAAGGAACAAAAGGAATTATGAGTACAGAGGGTATGCTGATTGGGTGAACTTGAAATATCATAAGAATGTTATTCTCCCCAACAAACACGATAATGCTTTTGACAAGTTAGCCTATCTGGAAAAAACAGCACCAGTTCTCAAGCATAAAGATATAAAATCATGGGATTTCAATTGGTCACAAAGTGAAGATTACGACATTGAGAGTAACAAAGAGGACATAGATTTTATCACCCTCCTGTATCCTCAACACAAAAACGCAGGACAATGCATAGGAACCATGTATTTCATTCCAAAAGAAAAGAAAGAATTGGCAGAAACTATACTGACATCCTTAGATAGCATCACACTCAATCATACGGAAACCAATCCATATCATAGGTATGTATATCACTATAACATGAAGGATTGGGTAATGCGTTATACAGAAGGTGCAGGTCATAAAATCAAAGAAATGTTTTTCACAAACTACCAATCTTCTACACGTGTGTTTTATGGAGTTACTTCTCAAGGCTACTATGTAGCCATAGCTGATACTGAAAAGAATTTCTGCATTCCAAGAGAATGGTATTGCCTAAAGAGTTTCAACAACGGAAAGAAGGAATATATAAAGTGAGCAAGTGAACTAAACAACGGTAAATTATGAAAAGAATTATCACAACCATATTATCCGTAGTACTGGCAACAACAATCTCTGCACAGGAAGGTAAATCTTTAGCTGAAATCGTCAACGAATTAGGTCAAGGTAGAGAAATCACAAAAAGACAGTACAACGTTGGCAAAGGATATGTTACCAACACCATAACTTTTCGTGTAGGCATGGCAGAACCATGTATTAAAGAAGAATGCGGTAAAGAAGATATGGCAATAGTAGATACAGAAGGAATTCCACTAACAGCAGACGCAATCCAGAAAGAAAGGGAGCGTGTAAAACGCATCTGTTCGGTTTTAGATAGTCTGATGAAAATCTCAGAGGAAAGCCATTACCACGAAACACCTGCAAAGGACACAATAATCTACTCTCTTTGCATAAAAAATGCAAAAGACTCCATACGCAAGTACTCTCTACATTATGCATATGGACCAACTGTTTATATGTATCCTGATGCAACGGAAATGACAACTTTTACTTTCGCGTCTGGCGACAAACCATTCAATCCATGTGACAAGCATAAGTGGTCAGCAGGACATTTATTCTATGAATATCAGAAGCCTATGCCAAAAGACCAATGTACTGCTTTTGACCAAAAGACCTATTTAGAGAGTATTCTTCCTGTTCTGAAACAGAAGGGAATAAAAGCATGGAATTTCAAGTGGACTTTAGATGACAGGTTTGATGACGACAAAGATAAATACTTTGATGAGTTCTATGGCAGACAAAGTTATCGCAAATCATTCGCAGGCAAAGCTACAGGAACGATATTTTTCATTCCAAAAGAGGAAGAGAAGATGGCGGTAAATGTATTTAATGCCATAGACAGTCTTACCCTGATCCACATCAACAAATACCCTCAACAAAAATACGAATACGTATTCAACGTCGTAGAAGGTGTTATGTCTCGAAAGCCATCTACTCGCCCTACGGATCTCATAGACGAATATAACGACAAAAACAAATTCCATTTAAACCTGACAAAAGGTGAGGATGGCTACTATGTTGCAATAATAAACTCAGAAAAAGCATATGGAATTCCCAAGGATTGGTACAAGCTAAAGAGCTACACCAATGGCGAAAAACAATATATAGAAGGAGCTGAAGCAGAGGCTTCAGACAAAATCGACCAAGAAATAATGGTTTTAGATAAAATAATGGTTTGGTGAGAGTTTTTATAGAGAGTAAGAGAAAGCTTGTGTCCGGGATGGACATAAGCTTTTTTCATGCCCAAAAAACTCCCTTGATTCTTCGCTATAACTCCGTAGATACTCCATCGTTACTCCATCGTTACTCCATCGCATGTCCATCGTTTCGATGGAGAAGCGATGGACATGCGATGGAGATGGTTCGGAGGAAGAGCGGGAAAAGTGAAGAGAATAAATGATTAACGAGAGTTCGAAAAAAAGGGAAACAGATTTATCGGATTTATCTGAAAAAAAGCACAAACAATACTGCGCCAACCATCAGATAAATCCGATAAATCCGCTTCCCTTATTCTTTTTACGACAAAATCATAAAGGAATATGTTTGGATGAGAAAATCATCTCAGCGAATCAAAATCAATTTCTTCATAATCAAGACCTTCAGGTTCATGGTCATAACTTTCATAACGGATAAGGTCAAAGTTGACAATCTCTTTATCATTAGTCAAAAGGCTATATTCAGGTTGTTCACCTTCAACTGTACTTGTCATAATATACGCCCCTTTGAGCTTAGAACAAGGGATAATAGACACCCGTACTTCTTTTTTCCAATCGTTTACAGTTTTGTAAGCCCAACCACCACCATCAAGTTTTCTGAAATCTTTTAATGGACGAAACCATGTCTCCATACAGTAGTACATCAACAACATGTCAGTAAACTCAAATTCATTAGCTATTTCATCAGTATAATAATAGGCTCCACCTTGTTTCCACAGATGATGCCAAACTCTTGGAATATCCCCCAACTGCTGTTTTTCGAGATTAGGCATTTGTTCTATTATAGCTGACAATACCTGAGTTATATAGCCTGCACGCACATGATGGTTTCGAGCTCCCATTTTATTATTCAAGGTGTCAAAATATCCCTTGTGTGAGCGCGGTATAATATAATAGGATGTTGCATAAGTGCCAAAAGGTTTTGAGGGATTCTCGCGAAAATAGCTATATTCACGATAGAGAAAAGTTGTATCATGTTCCACAAATTTTTCATAAGTGGAATAGCATTTGCAATTATCGTCACTATATGTAAGAGGTATTTTTACCTCTTTGCCATTATCAACCTTTAGTCTCATCGTATCAGGAAAAACATCATTATTCTGAGCCATAATGTTGACACAGTTGATAAAACAAGCCAGTAGTGTAAAGATTCTTGTCATGTTGCATGAGTTTTAATTATTTCGGGTACAAATGTAAGCAATCTTTTTATAATTACAAAATATTCACACGAAAAAAAGCTGAGGTCGCAATTTGCGACCTCAGCTTTTGATTATTTCTCTAAACCAGTCCTAATTCCTTCGCTTTTTCATTCAGCAAGGCAAGGAGAGGCTCTCGCTCATTCTCTACTTTATTGTCGAGAACGGCATCCTTGAGATATTGCTTTAGGATTCCGACTTCCCGGGAAGGCTTGAGATTATACATTTCCATAATCTCGTTACCGTCAATAACAGGCTGGAGAAGTCGCTTGAAATCCTTTTCCTTTAAGTCCTCAATCTTCTGGCGCACAAGCTGATAGTTGTCGAGGAACTTTTGCTTGCGCTGTTGGTTCTTGCTCGTTATATCTGCCTCGCAGAGAGCCATGAGAGCATCAATATCATCGCCAGCATCGTTCACCATTCGACGGACGGCTGAGTCGGTAACAATATCATCGGCTATGGCGATAGGACGCATGTGGAGTTCCACCATCTTCTGCACGAATTTCATCTTTGCATCCATAGGCAGTTTCATTCTACGGAAGATACCGGGAATCATCTTTGCTCCAATAATGTTGTGAGCATGGAATGTCCAGCCCTGAACTGGATCCCAACGCTTGCTCTTTGGCTTGCCGATATCGTGGAGAACTGCAGCCCAACGCAGCCAAAGTTGGGTGTTAGGTGTTAGGTGTTGGGTGTTAGAGCTTTGGGTGTCGGCTGTTTGTTTTACAACATTTTCGAGAACCTCTAAAGTATGGTAGAAGTTATTCTTATGAGCTCTTCCGTTCTTTGTCTCGACCATATCCATCTGAGATAGTTCAGGGAAGATAATTGCAAGAAGACCAGAGCGTTGGAGGTCAACGAAACCACGGCTCGGGTGCTTGGTCATAAGAATCTTGTTCAACTCTTCCGCTATGCGCTCTCCACTAATGATTTTGATACGCTCGGCATTACGTTCAAGAGCCTCGAATGTCTCATCTTCAATAATGAAGTTGAAGCGTGTGGCGAAGCGGATGCAACGGAGCATTCGCAATGGGTCGTCGGAGAAGGTTATGTCTGGATCGAGAGGAGTACGGATAATTCCATCATACAGGTCGTCAATTCCTCCAAACGGGTCAACAAGTTCGCCAAAGCGATTCTTGTTCAGGCAGATAGCCATAGCGTTGATGGTGAAGTCGCGACGGTTCTGGTCATCTTCAAGAGTACCATCCTCAACGATAGGCTTGCGAGAATCTCGTTGATAGCTTTCCTTACGGGCGCCAACGAATTCGATTTCGAGACCCTCTGAATCCCCCTTAAAGGGGGACTTTTCTTGCGTAAGCGGCTCTTCCCCTTCAAGGGGAAGCGGGGAAAGGGTCTTCTCCCCATAGACCTTA
The DNA here is from genome assembly GCA_946406435.1 of uncultured Prevotellaceae bacterium. Taxonomy (GTDB): domain Bacteria; phylum Bacteroidota; class Bacteroidia; order Bacteroidales; family Bacteroidaceae; genus Prevotella. Next base: position 38,720 of record CAMJKP010000028.1, read on the forward strand.
ACTTGTGCTGTTCCGAAATTCTTAAATACAGATAAAGAGGCTTTCTTGCCAAGCTTCT
>CAMJKP010000029.1 GCA_946406435.1 uncultured Prevotellaceae bacterium
ATGGCAAGAAGCCAGTTCTGCGAGCAATTGTTGATTGCTGAGCCTGAGAGAGTTAAACCTATTGCTATTACCATCGGACCTGTCACTACAGGAGGGAAGAAACGCATTACTTTCTCTGTGCCAAACATCTTTAGAAGAAATGCCATAACGAAATACATCAATGCTGCTGCAGCCACGCCGATACAGGCATAGTTTAGAGCCATTTCCTCTGTCAGACCTTGTGCCATGCCCATCTGCTTTACGCAGGCATATCCACCAAGAAAGGCAAAGCTTGAACCGAGAAATGCAGGAACTTTGAATTGTGAAACAAGATGGAAAATCAATGTTCCGATACCTGCAAATAGAAGTGTTGTGCTAACGTCAAGTCCTGTGATAAGGGGAACAAGTACCGTAGCTCCGAACATTGCGAAGAGATGCTGGATGCCGAGAACAAAGAACTTAGGTCTTCCGAGACTGCGTGCATCGTAGATGCCTTGACTTTGATTGCTCATTTTTCAGGATTTTAATATTTTTCTGTCAAATAGGGGTTAATATAGAAATTTCTCAACAAAAGTAAACAAAATATACATATAAAACAAGTATTAGCATAAAAAATACTAATCAAATGCCTTATTTTTCTTAAAATTCTCATTTTATTCCCGAAAAATACGTATCTTTGCGTTCGTCAAATCAAATTTGTCAATAGTAAATGAAAAAAGAGACAAAGGACTTTTATATTCAGTCGCTTCTTGCCGGAACGCTCATAGGAATGGGTGATCTTGTGTATGTGGTTAGCGAAAGCCATATACTTGGTTCATTCCTCTTCTCGCTTGGTCTTCTCAGCATTCTCATCAAGGGATATCCTCTCTACACGGGTAGGATAGGATATGTGGAAGGTGTGCGTGATCTTTGGAAACCTGTCGGTGGAATGCTGCCAATCATCATCATGAATTTTATTGGCATAGCTCTTGTATGTAGTCTTGCGAATGAGTCAAGACTCGACCTCTCGGTTGTCGATGCTATGGTAAAGACAAAAGTAGAGCAGTCGTGGTTTAGCGCTCTGTACCTTTCATGGGGCTGTGGAGCTATGATGTATCTGGCGGTAAACGGCTGGAGAAAGACAAGTAACCCGATAACGGTCATAATGCCTATCATGTTCTTCATCTTGTGTGGCTTTGAGCACTGTATAGCAAATTATGGATACTTCTGGATGTGGATAGCAAGAGATGGCTTTGCCAATATGTCAGAGCGTATCGTTGAACTTCCACTTGGCTTCTCGCTTAATCTTCTGATAATGATTATCGGAAATGCCTTGGGCAGCCTTACATTCTCAAAGATATAATGGTGATAATTAGAAAAAATAGTAAATTGTAAATAGTTAAATAGTAAATAAATTTATGGAATACAAAGACTTCGACCGAATGGTCAATGAGGCTGAGGGCACTTATACCCGCTCTTATAGCCCTTCTACTACCTTACCTGTGCTGATGCGTAAGGTCTATACATGGATGGCTCTAGCACTTGTTATCACTGGCATAACTGCCTATGGAGTGGCTACAACGCCATCGCTCATCATGGCTATAGCTAATAACTCAATCTTGTTCTGGGGACTCGTAATCGCAGAGTTCGGACTCGTCATAGGTATCTCTAACATGATTCACAAGCTGAGTCTTACCACCGCCACGCTTCTCTTCATTCTGTATAGTGTGATAAATGGGGCAACTCTGTCCTTCATCTTCCTGCTTTATACCATGAGTTCCATCAGCACCGTATTCTTCATCACAGCCGGAACATTCGCTGTAATGGCATTAATAGGATATACCACAAAGATTGACCTTTCAAAAATGGGCAATATTCTCTATATGGTTCTTATAGGAATTCTTATTGCTACCGCAGTCAATATATTCGTTCATTCATCTGGTTTCCAGTTGATTATCAGCTATGTAGGCGTACTCGTCTTTGTAGGCCTCACAGCTTACGATACGCAGAAAATCAAGCTTATGCTCAATGAACAGAGTTCTGCTAATGAAAGTGCTCAGAAGCTCGCCCTTCTTGGTGCTCTGAGTCTTTATCTTGACTTTGTAAATCTCTTTATCTATTTGTTGAGAATCTTTGGCGATAGAAGGTAATACGATACTTGTCTGCTAATTGCAGATATAATATAAGCAGAGACACAAATGCGCTAAGCATATTGTGTCTCTGTTTTTTGATACCTATTATGGTTGTTGCTTTTTATTTTAACTTGAATTTATAGCCCAAAGTCGATGGGAAGAGATTATATCTGTAATTATTCTAATATTCTTTCCTTGTAGTTCCGCTATAAGTCCGCTCTTCCTTCGCTCTTCCTCCGTACCAAAGTCGGTGCAAAGTCGGTGGAAAGTCGGTGAAGGACCTATTTTGGATAGGACCTTCATCGAGTTTGGTTGGGAGGAACATAGGAGGAATTACGTTGTTATAGCAAAGTAAAGGCTCGCTTCAAACAGAAACGAGCCTTTTTATAATTAAGTTTTACTCTTTTAACCTTAATCAGAGTAGCGATTAATAGTCATCATCATCGCCGACTTCCTCTGCCTCTATGCCAAGTTCGTCAGGGTCAGTATCGTATGTGGTACGATAACTCTCCTCTGTGAGCTTGTCATCATCGAATGCGTCATCGTCCTCGTCAGACTTGTAGTAGTCGTCCTTGATGTCTACATCCTCATCGCTATCGGCATCATCATCCTCGAAGTGAACGCCATCCTCATCATAACGCATCTTAACCTTGACCATTTCTGGCTTTTCCTTGGCGAAGATAGCCTCTGTCCATAGTCCCTTTGGAATTTCAAGCACGTCAAAGCCATCCTCCATTTTCTTCTCATAAAGTCCACCTGGCTTGTGAAGACGATCCTTTGGAAGGGTTGTGGTAGAAATGTCGAAACCGCTTTCGATGATATCTTTGATACTCTGAGACAAAGAATCCCAGCCTCCGCCGAAGTTACGCTCAATAACCTCAAGGAGCTTAGCTGCAGATATGTGACGGATATTCTCGTATGTAAGATCTGTTACGCGGAGAATAGGGCGTTTCTTGATGGCATACTTCACCTTGTTGCTCTCGTCAACACGAAGAAGTCCGACGCACATACCGCGCATTTCGTATTTCCTTATGACTTCTGGGCGATCGACTTTAACCTCTTCAATCTCAAATGCAGAGCGGAGAATAGTGATGTATCTGTTGATGTTCTCTGTCATATCAGCATCTTTTTCCCCTGCACTCCAGATTCTGAAGACATCATTCTCTTGAAGCTCCCATACATTACTCTTATTGAGTGTCTTGAGTGTGATTAATTTCTTGTCAGTTGCCATATGATTTAATTGTTATTTTGTTATTGTCATTACTTTTCGACTGCAAAAATACAACATATCGGGGTAACAAACAAATTTTTTAGCGATTATTTTTTGTCGGATTGATATATATTTCTTAAATTTGCACTCAAAATAAGTACAATGTACCATTTACAATTTACAATGTACAATTTGTTGTGCTCGGATTGTTGCTTGTAAATGGTACTTTGTAAATGGTAAATTGTACATTACAAAATGAGTGAACCTTTGGCAGAGCGAATGCGACCTCGCACGCTCGATGAATATATCGGACAGAAACATCTTGTTGGCGAAGGGGCTGTCCTTCGTCGGATGATAGATTCCGGACATATCTCGTCTTTTATACTCTGGGGGCCTCCAGGGGTTGGAAAGACTACTTTGGCACAGATAATTGCCAATAAGCTTGATACGCCTTTCTATACGCTTTCGGCCGTTACTTCGGGTGTAAAGGACGTGCGTGATGTAATAGAAAAGGCGAAAAACAATAGGTTCTTTGGCAATACAAGTCCAATACTCTTTATTGACGAGATACATCGTTTTTCCAAGTCTCAGCAAGACTCGCTTCTTGGAGCTGTTGAGCGAGGGGTTGTGACTCTTATTGGTGCAACGACCGAGAATCCTTCGTTTGAGGTTATTCGTCCTTTGCTCTCGCGTTGTCAGCTTTATATTCTGAAGTCATTGGAAAAGGCTGACCTTGAGGAACTTGTCAATCGCGCTATAACACAGGATGTTGAGCTTCGTGAGCGTGATATCAAACTTGAGGAGAGTGGGGCTTTGTTCAGGTATTCTGGAGGAGACGCTCGTAAGTTGCTGAACATCTTGCAGTTGGTTGTGGATTCTGAGAGTACTAAAGAGGTAGTGATAACCGACAAACTTGTAGAGTCACGCTTGCAACAGAATCCTCTGGCATACGATAAGGAAGGTGAGATGCACTATGACATCATTTCGGCTTTCATAAAGAGTATTCGAGGTTCTGATCCTGATGCGGCTCTATATTGGATGGCAAGAATGATAGAGGGTGGGGAAGACCCTCAGTTTATTGCCCGTCGTCTTGTAATCTCGGCTTCTGAAGATATCGGTCTTGCAAATCCAAATGCTTTGTTGCTTGCAAATGCTGCCTTTGATGCAGTTATGAAGATTGGTTGGCCTGAGGGTAGGATTCCGCTCGCAGAGGCTTGTGTGTATCTGGCAACAAGCCCGAAATCAAACTCTGCATACAACGGAATAAATGATGCTATTCAACTTGTGCACAAAACTGGCAATCAGCCAGTTCCTTTGCATCTTCGTAATGCTCCTACACAGTTGATGGCAGAGCTTGGGTATCATGATGGGTATAAGTATCCTCACGACTATCCGAATAACTTTACTCCTCAACAGTATATGCCTGATACTCTGAAGAATGAACGTCTTTGGCATGCCCAACATTCGCCTTCGGAAGAAAAACAGTATCAGAATATGTTGAAACTTTGGGGGGATAGGTTCTCCAAATGAAAAGGCATATAGTTTTTGTAATTCGTAATTTGTAATTGTTAAGGATGTTAGGCGTAGATCATCTTTTGGTTATCATCGAGTTTCTTGGTACGTTTGCCTTTGCTATTTCTGGCATTAGACAAGCGGCTGGCAAGAACTTTGACTGGTTTGGTGGCTTCATCTGTGGCATAGCCGTTGCTATTGGTGGAGGTACCATACGAGACGTATTGCTTGGCGTGCGTCCATTCTGGATGACTGCACCTATATATATTATATGTACCTTCATAGCTCAGTTGTTCGTGGTTATCTTTTCAAGATATATCAAGAAACTGGATAATGCGTGGTTCGTGTTTGATACGCTCGGTCTCGCTTTCTTTACTATTGCAGGCATGCAGAAGACACTAGCTATGGGACATCCGTTCTGGGTGGCAATAATAATGGGTACTATAACGGGAAGTGCAGGAGGCGTTATTCGTGATGTACTTCTAAATTCTGTTCCTGTGATTTTTCAGAAGGAGATTTATGCGATGGCAAGTATAGTAGGAGGAATTTTGTATTGGCTGATGATATACCTTGACGTGAATGTTACGGTTTCTGCTACGATTTCATTCTTCGTTATTGTCGCCATACGTTTCTTTGCCGTTAAATATCATTTGGCGTTGCCTAAACTGAAGCAGCTGTGATGATAATACGAAAAAAACTAATCTTAAAACTTAAATAAAATGTATAGTGATCCTAAGAAGTGCCTTTACTGCACAAACAATTTTGGAGAGTTGATGATTGAGATTGCACATCTTCGTGTGTCTCGTGTTTTTCTTTTCAAAGAGCAGACCTATCGTGGGCGTTGTCTTGTTAGCTATGACAAGCACGTTAATGATTTGAATGAACTCACAGATGAGGAACGTAACGACTTTATGGCAGATGTCGTACAGACAACACGTGCAATGCAGAAAGCTTTTAATCCGGAGAAAATAAACTATGGCGCTTATAGTGACAAACTCTCTCACCTTCACTTCCACCTTGTTCCGAAATATGTTGACGGTCCTGATTATGGTGGCGTATTCCAGATGAATCCGGGTAAGGTGTATCTTTCTGATGTTGAGTATCAGGAACTTATAGATAAAGTAAAAGAAAACTTGTAAAAACTCGTTCTTAATAAAAACAAAAAGGGCCCATCATCACGATGAGCCCTTTTTTTTCTTTTTTTGTTTTCTAAAAGGTAATGTATTAGTCTGGTCGGTTTCTCGCGAATAATAACCAGAACTGTTGACTTTATCTGTAAGTGGGTGCAAAATTACTCATATTTTTTCATATTTGCAAGAAAAGTTGGGAAAAAATTTCATTATGTCGGAAAAATATGCTACCTTTGCGCCTAAAATTAATAAATTTTAATTTTAACAGGAAGATAAAATGAATATTCTTGTAACTGGAGCAAACGGACAGCTCGGAAACGAGATGCGTATTGTTAGCCGTAATAGTTCTGATAAATACATCTTTACAGATGTAATGGATATTGAGGGTGTTCAGACAACTCATCTTGATATTACTGATATTGAAGCTGTCCGAAATATCGTGAAAGACAACGATGTAAAATGTATTATTAACTGTGCAGCATATACTAATGTGGATAAGGCTGAATCGGATGAGGCTTTCTGTCGTGTGCTGAATGCCAAGGCTCCAGAGAATCTTGCTGTCGTGATGGCAGAGGTAGATGGACTTCTCGTACACGTTAGTACTGATTATGTGTTTGGTGCAGATCCGTATAATGTACCTTGCAAGGAAGATCAGAAGGGGACTCCTACTGGTGTTTATGGAAAGACAAAACTGGAGGGAGAGCAGGCTATTATCGCAAGTGGTTGTAAATACATAATACTTCGTACTGCATGGCTCTACTCTGAGTTTGGAAAGAACTTTGTCAAGACAATGCTGAATCTGACAGCTACAAAGCCACAATTGAAGGTTGTGTTTGATCAGGTCGGAACTCCGACCTATGCACTTGATCTTGCTAATGCGATCTATGATATTGTAAATGGTAGAAAGTATGAAGAAAATACTGGCATCTACCATTATTCAAATGAAGGCGTATGCTCTTGGTATGATTTCACAAAGATGATTGCCATGCTTAGCGGTCATAATGATTGTGATATACAACCTTGTCATTCGGATGAATTCCCTAGTCCGGTTATACGTCCTTCTTACTCGGTATTCGACAAGACAAAGGTAAAGACTACTTTTGGGGTGAAGGTGCCTTATTGGCTCGACTCACTTAAAACCTGTTTGAAAAATATGAACGAACTTAATTAATAATCTATGAAAGGAATTGTTCTTGCTGGTGGAAGTGGTACAAGATTGTATCCTATCACAAAAGGTATCTCTAAGCAGTTGATGCCAATCTATGACAAACCGATGATTTATTATCCGATAAGCGTGCTTATGCTTGCTGGTATTCGCGATATACTTATCATTTCTACTCCTTTTGATCTACCGGGATTCAAGAGACTTCTTGGCGATGGTAGCGACTATGGAGTACATTTTGAATATGCAGAACAACCATCTCCAGATGGTCTTGCACAGGCATTCACGATTGGTGCAGACTTTATTGGAGATGATAGCGCTTGTCTTGTTCTTGGTGATAATATATTCCAGGGTACAGGCTTTACCAAGATGCTTAAAGAGGCTGTACGTACAGCTGAAGAAGATAAGAAGGCAACGGTGTTTGGCTATTGGGTTAATGATCCTGAGAGATATGGTGTTGCTGAGTTTGATAAGGATGGTAATTGCCTCTCTATTGAGGAGAAACCAAAGGAACCAAAGTCTAACTATGCTGTTGTTGGATTGTATTTCTATCCAAACAAGGTGGTAGAGGTTGCACGCAATATCAAGCCTTCTGCTCGTGGTGAGTATGAGATAACTACCGTTAATCAGAAATTCCTTGAAGATGGAGAACTGAAGGTACAGACTCTCGGTCGTGGTTTCGCATGGCTTGATACTGGTACTCATGATTCTCTTTCTGAGGCAAGTACATATATAGAGGTACTTGAGAAACGTCAGGGCTTGAAGGTCGCTTGTCTTGAAGGTATTGCATACCGTAAGGGATGGATTAATGAGGACAAGATGCGTGAACTGGCTAAGCCTATGCTAAAGAACCAATATGGACAGTATCTCCTCAAGGTTATTGATGAGGTTAAGAGATTCGGTTCTGGATTGGAGGCATAAATAAATGAAAAATTAAAATAATCGTGGAAGTAATTAAAACTGATATAGAAGGAGTGCTCGTTATTGAGCCTCGTGTTTTCAAGGATGCGCGTGGATATTTCTTCGAGAGTTTCTCTCAGAGAGAATTTGACGATAAGGTTGGTGCAATTCTTGGGCATAAGATTAATTTCGTACAGGACAACGAGTCTATGTCTTCTTATGGAGTAATGCGTGGTTTGCATTTCCAGCGTCCACCTTTTACCCAAAGTAAGCTTGTTCGTTGTGTAAAAGGCGCTGTGCTTGATGTGGCTGTTGATATCCGTAAGGGGTCTCCTACCTATGGCAAGCATGTGTCATGTCTCCTTACTGAAGATAACCATAAGCAGTTCTTTGTCCCAAGAGGCTTTGCACATGGCTTTGCCGTACTTTCTGAAACTGCAGTATTCCAGTATAAGTGTGATGAATTCTATCATCCAGAGGCTGATGGAGGTATCTCTATTGTTGATGATTCTCTCGGTATTGATTGGCAGATTCCTACTGATAAGGCCATTCTTTCAGAGAAAGATACCAAGCATGAATGTCTCAAGGATTTTGATTCTCCATTCGATATTAACGTAAGCCTTTATTAAAACAACAAAAACTATTATGAAGAATATTGTTATCACAGGCGGAGCAGGTTTTATTGGAAGCCACGTAGTACGTCTTTTCGTAAATAAATACCCAGAGTATAATATCATCAATCTCGACAAACTTACCTACGCAGGTAATCTCGCAAACCTCAAGGATATCGAGAATAAGCCTAACTATAAGTTTGTGCGTATGGATATCTGTGACTTCGATGCATTCTATAAGCTGATGCAGGACGAGAAGATTGATGGTATCATCCACCTTGCTGCAGAGAGTCACGTTGATCGCTCTATTAAGGATCCTTTCACATTTGCACGTACTAATGTGATGGGTACACTAACCCTTCTTCAGGCAGCAAAGCTCTATTGGGAGTCTTTGCCTGAGAAGTATGAGGGCAAGCGTTTCTATCATATATCTACCGATGAGGTATATGGTGCTCTTAAGATGACACATCCAGAGGGTATTGAGCCTCCATTCACTACAAAGGCTTCAAGTTCACAGCATCATGAGGCTTACGGAGAGGATTTCTTCTATGAGACGACAAAGTATAATCCTCACTCTCCATATTCAGCTTCAAAGGCATCTTCTGACCATTTCGTTCGTGCTTTCCACGATACATACGGTATGCCTACTATCGTGACAAACTGCTCAAACAACTATGGTCCTTATCAGTTCCCAGAGAAGCTGATTCCTCTCTTTATCAATAATATACGCAACCGTAAGCCATTGCCTGTATATGGTAAGGGTGAGAATGTTCGTGATTGGCTCTTTGTTGAGGATCATGCTCGTGCTATTGACCTCATCTTCCATAAGGGAACAGTTGCTGAGACATATAATATTGGTGGTTTCAACGAGTGGAAGAATATCGATATCATCAAGGTCGTAATCAATACCGTTGACCGTCTTCTTGGACGTAAAGAGGGTGAGGATATGAACCTTATTACATACGTTACAGATCGTCTCGGTCATGATGCCCGTTATGCTATCGATTCTACAAAGCTTCAGAAGGAACTTGGCTGGGAGCCAAGCCTGCAGTTTGAGGAGGGCATAGAGAAGACCGTAAAGTGGTATCTCGAAAACCAGGAGTGGATGGATAACATCACAAGTGGTGACTACGAGAAGTATTACGACGATATGTATAAAAACCGTTAATGGAGAATAACGAGTCATGGAAACATGAAGGGAAGAGCTGGTATCTTCTGAGATATGGCCAGATTTCCTTTCAGAAAATGCATAACCAACTTGAGAACTCTGGTCTCAGGTATTTCCTGCCGTCATATACAGCTGTAGAGAACAGGAAACAAGGCGTACAAGTTCGTGTGGAAAGAGCGTTGATGTTCAATATGATGTTCATCCACTCTTCCCTCGACGAATGTGTGCAGTTTGTCGTGAACAATCCTGGGGTGAATTTCATGGTGAAGCCATCCGAGGAGCATCCTTCTGTTTCTCTGAATCAGCTCGCTCCTGAAGAGCAAAAGAAGGGATTCTGCTACGATAAGGCCACTTTCCGTTATGTTATTACCATTCCTGAAAGGCAGATGGATATGTTCATCAAGGCTGTGACAAATCGTAACACCAGGACCGTTCCTTTCATGAAGCCTACGGAGATAGACTTGGAGAAGGGCGACAAGGTGAAGATTATAGGCGGTCCTTATGATGGCGTTGAAGGAATACTTGAGAGCCAGAAAGGTAAGGATGGTGGTACTGTTTATGTCCATATCCTGAATTTCATAGCAACCCGTACTACGGAGATACGTCCTGAGTTCATACAGATATTGGAGTTTGCCAAGAGCGGCAAGCACATGTATAAGAAATTCGACTCTTTCATGACTCGTGGTCATCGTTGTGTCCTGGCTTATGCCCATGGGGAAAAGATATCAGCACGCGATAACTCATATCTCAACGTGTTCATACGCAGGTTTGCAGAACTCAAGACTCCAACTGTCAATATGACAGCAAAACTGCATCTGTTCCTGTTTATTGCATATACTTGTCTTGACAGAAAGATAGATGCTGACGTGCATGAGAAGTTCTTGCAAGACTATATGGAACAAATAACCTCAGAGTCTATGCGTCTCAAATGCCTGCTTTATCTGTACGGTTGTACAGGTTCAAAGGTGTATAAAAAGCAGATGCAATCCTTGATTAAAGGCTGGAGAAAGAACACCAAGCTTGACAGCAAGAAACAGGAGATAAAGGACGCTTTCCTTGAATTTGAATGGATATGGGATGACTCTGATTCTTCTGAAACAGCTCAAAAGTAATATAAAATCGCAGTAAAGCAAAGTTTACACATGTAGCTTTGATTTACTGCGATTTTTCATTTCGTGAATTCAAATAGGACCTAATATCCTTGATGATTCGCTATACCTTCGCTCTTCCTCCGAACCAAACTCGATGAAACTCCGCTTTTTCCTAGTAAAAATGGGAGCTTCATCGAGTTTGGTTGGGACTTACAACGGACTTACATGGGAGGTACTTGGGAGGATGAAGGTAATTCTATTAAGCTTTGGCTTTTGAAATCCTCCTGAATTCTGCAACCGTTATAGCCGTTGCAATTGCTACGTTGAGGCTTTCTGCTGTATCACGTTCCGGAGGATAGGAAGGGATGAGCAAACGATGGTTTACCAATTCCCTTATGGCTGGTGAGATGCCGTTTCCTTCGTTTCCCATTACGATAATGCCGTTTGATGATGGTTGGCTGCTGTATATGTTCTCTCCGTCCAAAAGTGTGCCGTAAATAGGTATATCCCTGTCTAATTTCCTGAGAAACTCTGTAAGGTCGGTATAGAAAACCTTCACCCTTGATATGCTGCCCATTGTCGCCTGGACAACCTTGGGCGCATACGCATCGGCAGTTGTCTGGCTGCAAATGATCGTGTCAATACCAAACCAATCCGCAATTCTTATTATCGTACCGAGATTGCCGGGGTCCTGAACTCCGTCAAGTGCTATGCATAGATGCTCCCGAAACCAGTTTTCTTCGGGAATGGTGTTGTTGTCGGGTATCTCAAACACGCCGAGTACCTGTTGCGGATGCTGCAGGAAGCTGGTCTTGCGAAGCTCGTCTTCTGTAACCGTGATAATCTGGTGATGGCTGTCTGGGGTAGGGTGATAGGAGTTTATCCACTCCTCGCATCCTACAATCATCTTCGGATTATAGCCTGCATGTAGCAGTTCTTCTACAATCTTGAATCCCTCCGCAACAAAGACATTATCCTTCTTGCGGTTCTTCTTCAGTTCAAGACTGCTGATGTATTTCTGTTGGTTCTTGGAGATCATAGTTAGTGTCTTCTGATTTTCCAAGTGCAAAGTTACTGTAAAAAATACTAAATCATTCCGTTTGCGTAGATTTTTTTTGTTTCTTACAAAAAAAAATAGTAATTTTGCATATTATTATGTACATAGCACATAACATGGCACGACGCCTTCGCAATATAAAATCTAATATATCGTTCACTTTCCTTGTGTTCGTCCTGCTCGTCTTGGCAGGATGTGACGGTACGCGCTATGTGGCTGATGGTGACTATCTGCTTACATCTGCACGTGTTTCCTGCGAGAACCCTCGTATCAATCTTACCACGATGGATACGTATATCCGTCAACGTCCTAATTCCAAATGGCTTTCTACGTTGAAGGTGCCTCTCGGATTCTACTCTATGTCGGGTGCCGATACTACGAAGTGGATAAACAGAACCCTTCGTAACTGGGGACAGGCTCCTGTGGTATATGATAGCGTTCTTACAGCCCGTACAGTTGAAGACCTCACAGCTGCCGTTCGTAACGAGGGCTATCTTAATGCCCAAGTCGTTCCGCAGTTGTCAGCTGTTGGCAAGCGAATTAAGGTGAACTATGACATCGTTACAGGTAGTCCCTATGTCGTGCGAAAGATAAGCCATAACATAGAGGATCCCACTATTGAAACTATGCTGACGCAGAATAAGCAGTTGCTTGATATGCATTCAGGCCAGATATTTAGTGTAAACCAGTTGGGTAGGAACCGTAACCGTATAACGGATTATCTCAATAACCACGGATACTTTCTTTTCAACAAGGAGTTTATCAGTTTCGACGTTGATAGTTCCCAGATGAATCGTACGGTAGATGTCACTATGAACCTAGAACTCTATCGTCGTAATAGTTATCAGAAACTATCGCAGCATCCTGTGTATCGTGTTCGTAATGTGTATTTTGAAGGAGCTAACACCCCTGATTTCAAGCTTCGTCAGTCAGTCCTTGAACAGAACTCTTTCATAGCCCCTGGACAGCCTTATAGTGCTGCTGATTTGCAGAAGACATATACTCGATTCTCACGCCTTCAGGCTATAAGATACACAAATATTCATTTTGACGAGAATCCTGACAGCCTTTATCTTGACTGTCATATTCAGGTTTCTCCTCAGAAGACGAACTCAATACAGTTCCAGCCAGAGGGTACAAATACCGCAGGCGACCTTGGTGCTGCTGTCTCTCTTATCTATCAGAACCGTAATGTCTTCCATGGTAGCGAACTCCTTAATGTAACGGCACGTGGAGCATACGAGGCTATCAGGGGACTTGAAGGCTACCAGAGCCATAACTATGAGGAACTGGGACTTGAGACATCCCTCGCATTCCCGCGCTTCCTCTTTCCTTGGATGAAGAAATCGTTCCATAGACGCAGTTCTGCCACGAGTGAGATACTGTTCAGTTTCAACCGTCAGAATCGTCCTGAGTTCCAGCGCCGTATATTTACAGCCGCATGGAGATACAAATGGAGCAATCCTCAAAGGCATATCCAGTATAAGGTCGATGCTATTGATGTCAACTTCATCTCTATGCCTTGGATTTCAGAAACGTTCAAGCACGACTATCTCGATTCTGTATCCAACCGTAATGCCATTCTTCGCTACAATTATGAGAATCTCATGATTGTGAAGACAGGTATCGGATATACATATAGCGACAGGGATAAGACGATTCGTCTGAATCTTGAGACTGCCGGTAATTTCCTGCATCTTCTTGCCAGTCCTCTGAAGTTCAAGAAGAATGCGGAGGGACAGAATACGTTCTTGGGTATTGCCTATGCGCAATATGTCAAGGGTGATGCTGACTATACCCGTCTCTTTGCCTTGGACGACCGCAGCAATCTTGCTGTTCATGCACGTCTTGGTATTGCCTATCCATATGGAAACTCCACAATCCTGCCTTTTGAGAAACGTTATTTCGCAGGTGGAAGCAATAGCGTGAGAGGATGGAGCGTCCGTAGTCTCGGTCCTGGAGGCTATACAGGCAAGGACGGACGTATCGACTTCATCAACCAGACAGGTGATATAAAACTCGAATTCAGTACGGAGATGCGCTCTAAGCTGTTCTGGAGATTCCAGAGTGCCATCTTTGTTGATGCCGGAAATATATGGACAATACGTGAATATCAGGACCAGCCTAATGGACAGTTCAAAATTGATACATTCATGAAACAGATTGCTGTTGCATATGGTGTTGGTCTCCGACTTAACTTTGACTATTTCGTAGTACGATTAGATATGGGTATGAAAGCGGTAAATCCTGCTTATACAACATCACGCGAGCATTTCCCGCTCGTACATCCAAAATTCTCACGTGATCACGCATTCCACTTTGCCGTGGGATTCCCATTCTAAAGAAAACTAGACCCCCTCAATCCCCCTTAAAGGGGGACTTCTTGCCGCGAATCGGCTCTCCCCCTTTAAGGGGAAGCGGGGAGAGGGTCCAATATAAATTTTAAATAAATGACAGAAAAGACAACCGAAGTGGTAGTTTCCGAGGCCGGAAATGGTCAGCAGACCGAGAAGAAGTCTCGTAGAAAACCGGCAGCACGTAAGGCTGCAACCACAAAGAAGAAGGCTGCCAAGAAAGAAGACGCAGTTGAGCCTGTAATTGAAGTAAAAGAAACCAAAACAGAAGCTCCTGCAAGGAAACAACCACAACGTCGTGGACGTAAACCAAAGCAAACAGCCGTAGAGGCAGCCGAAGCGAAAAAGGAAGAAAATGTAAAGAGTAATGTTGAAGGGGCTGAGGAAGCTGCCGTTGTAGTAGAGAACAAGACTCCAGAAGAGCCAAGGATTGAGGAAATTAAGGCCGAGGATGTAAAGGTAGAAGAGGGTAGGGCTGAAGAGGTAAAGTCTGAGGTTAAGACAGAGGAAACCGCCAACACCCAACAGCCAAAGTCCAACACCCAACACCCAACACCTAACACCCCAAAGCCAATCCCTCCATTCAACCCCGTTCGTATTGACACAATCGTCGATATGGTTAATGCGCCAAAGGGACAGCTCCTTCTCAACGATCAGCAGATTCAGCAGCTTTCACAAGAAGAGGCTCTCAAGCGTTTCCGTTGGATAGAAGGTACTCTTGCGTGGGTTCTTAATTATGATGTTGTTATCTCAGATACTAACATCTGGCTTGAACTTCTTGTCGGCCATACCTCAAGTCATAGTGACCCAAAGGTTAATGCCCGACTTATGTTTGAGCGTCAGCTTGAGTTCATCTCCAAACTCGTGCGCTATCGTGGCGGACGTTTCATGATGATGAGCGAGACATACGAGGAGATTGACCGTTTCGCAACTCAGCAGGCTCCTACAAACTACAAGGATGCGGATTTTGCCGACGAGGCATTATGCCGTAACGTGTCTGCGCGTCTTGCCAAGAGACTCATCCTCTCTCAGCAACGTGAGAACCGTCTGAAGATTGAGGGCATTTGTGCCGAGAGCCATCATGCAGCTTTCGCAGACCCAGCTATCATCCGCAAGACTGTCGAGCTGTTCTCGTTAGGCAAGCGTGTATTGCTTCTCACGAATGACGCATCTGTTGCAATCCGCAGTATGGGTATGTGCGATGACCTCCAACGTATCAACGAGATTGACGACGAGACGTGGGAGCGCGTATATGCGCCATTACGTCCGATGGTTGTCACTATGGAAGACCTGAAGGTTCTCGACTTCTACACCCGTCAGTATCATTTCCTTCAGATGGCAGCTGGCAAACAATGGATGGAAGATGTGCCACAACGTATGGAGAAGCGCAATATCCAGCCGCTTACTCTCTGGCTTGACGGTTTCCGTCCTGGTGACAAGCAGTCGGAGATGAACAAACAGCAGCAGAAGCAACAGAAACAGTCAAAGCAGGAACAGCAGAAGAAGCAAAAGCAGCAGAATCAGCCAAAGCAGGAGCAACAGAAGGTACAGGAGCTGCCTGAGCAGCCAAAGCAACAACAACAGCAGGCAAGGCAGCAACAGCCAAAGAATGAGCCAAAGCAGACTCGGGCTACCGAGCCAAAGCAGGAAGTTGCAGCACCTGAGCTCGTAATCGTTACCGATATTTCTGATACTCAGGAAATGCCTCAGGCACCTGCAAACGCAGTTCCTCAGGAAGCGCCAGAGAACGCAGAACAGCCTACTCAGCAACGCAAGCGTCCACAGAGGCGTCGTCCTCAACGTAAGCGTCCGCAGCAGCAGGCCCCACAAGAATAAAGCATACAATAAGGGCGACAGTATTATTTACTGCCGCCCTTATTTTGTAGTTGTCCTTTAATTTCTTTCAACGCAAAGACGCAAAGTCGCAAAGTTTTCTTTTTATCTCTGCGTCTTCGCGCCTTCGCGTTCTGATAATTATCAATTATTAATTATTAATTTTCAATTGGCTAAAAGCCCTTATTCTTCCACAATAGGGTAAAGCTCTATGAATTCGCCCTGATGGCTTTTGCCGTCGTTTATGAGCTCGGCGAACTTCTCGCCAACGGTATCGATATCGTGGAAACCGGGCAAAGACATATTGCCGTTAAGGTCGGTTGTCGTAGGTCCTGGGTGAACGGTAAAAATCTCAACAGGGATATTATTCTGCTGGAACTCCATAGCCATGATACCCGTCATCGCATTCTGCGAAGCCTTACTTGCAACGTATGCCAGAGGATGCCAGTAAGGACTCACCTCTGAAGGAACGGTAACATTAGCGATTCTGCCCTCGTTCTTCTGAATAAGAGGCAGAAGAGCCTTTGTAAGGGCAAACGTACCGATATAGTTCACGTCAAGCGTCTCCTTGATATCCTTAATCTCGGTCTCCCAACTCTTGTGAGCCATATTACCCGGAATACCCGCGTTGTTCACAAGCAGATTAACCTCAGGATATTTCGCATTAATCTCATCTGCTGCATTCTTTATAGAATCGAGGTCGGAAAGTTCCACCTTTACCCAACCTGCTACATCAACGTTCAGGGCCTTCAGTTTCGCAATCGCATCATTCGCACGTTTCTCGTCACGTGCTCCGAGTACAACCCTCCAGCCACTAAGTCCAAGATACTTTGTTATTCCAAATCCTATGCCTTTATTGGCACCCGTCACAAATACTGTCTTCTTCATTTCGTTTGTAGTTTTTATTCAATCTGCAAAAGTACACATAATAACGTATCGTTATTATGATTTGTTCCGAAAATATCGATATTTGCTCCGAAAAGGGATGGTCGTTTAGGTAGTGGTAAGGACCTTATAAAAAGGGGAAGGGCGGTAGTATTTCTACTATCGCCCTTTTTAACGTTGAGTTTTAATGAATTTCTAAGCTTTTGTGTTTTTCCTCTATGCGGTTGGGAGGATTAACCTCTCATACCGTTAAGAGTCTTAACAACCATGTAAATGCTGAACAATGCTGCTACATAAACTGCGCTTGTCATTACCATAAATGTTGTCATAATGTGTTTCCTTTCTTTAATTTTAAAATGTTATCCTTTATATAAATACTATCTTGTCTTCAGTAAATTTGCACTTGTTTTAGTGCTTGTTTCTGATTTCTGATGCAAAGGTACAACAAATTGTGTGGGCACACAAATAATTTTTGAAATTTATGGTAAAAATGGGCAAATAACAAATCTATGTCAAGAAAACCGTATTTTTGGCCTTTTCTTGCTCTAAATCAGTTAAAATGCCCGAAAATAGGCGGTTTTTGCTTACAAATTGACACAAGTCAAGCTAGTTCATAGTTTATAGTTCATAATTCATGGTTTTTTTTAGTTTATAGTGCATAATTCGTGGTTATCGTGCGCCAATCAACTATGCACTATGAATTATGAACTAAATCAAATGCGGTCTAAGACTGTTTTCAGGATATTTTCCATCGAATTTTTGTAAGTGGTGTTCATTTCCTTGTCGTAACGGTTGGCTATCACCATACAACAGGTTGTTGCCTTGTGTCCGAGCATAGCCGACATACCGGCAACGGCAGACGACTCCATCTCGAAATTGCATATCTTGAGTGTTTCGCCTGTCTTCGGACAAGTGTATGAGAATGCCTCTACCTTTTGGTTCTGCTCAGGATCTTGTATCTTGAGTCGTATCTGCCTGCCTTGAGGACCATAGAAACCGCCACAAGAAGCTGTAATACCACGATGCATATCCGTACCGCCAATTCTTCGGCTCAGCTCGTCGTCAGCTACGGCAACGTATGGAGCGCCTTTCTTCTCCGACCAGTTCATGTGCTTGCGGAAAGCCTCTTCCAGTTTGAGGTCGCAAACCTTGTCACGATCTGCATAATAGTTAAGCAGACCGTCAAAACCGATGCTCTTTACAGATATAATAGGTGTGCCGATAGGTGTGTCTGGTTGCAGACCTCCGCATGTTCCTATGCGCACGATATCGAGAGTACGATGCTGGGGATTGTCCTCGCGTGTGGTGTAGTTGATGTTTGCAAGTGAATCGAGTTCGGTAAGCACGATATCGATATTATCGCATCCGATACCTGTTGACTGTACCGTTATTCGCTTACCTTTGTAAGTGCCTGTAATGGTATGGAATTCGCGGTTGGAAACCTCGACTTCAATAGAATCAAAGAGTTTTCCAATCGTAGAAACCCTCTCAGGGTCACCTACAAGTATTACTTTGTCTGCCAGGTTCTCTGGCTTCAGATGAAGATGGAAACAACTGCCGTCTTCGTTGATGATGAGTTCTGAAGGTGGGTACATAGAATAAAAGATATAAAAGAAGACCCTCCCCCTTACCCCTCCCGTAAAGGGCGGGGAGTAGTTTGTATTGAAACCTCAGGAGAGAAGGTCGTGGTTGTAGAATGTGATTATTCCCAGATATCTGCTCCGATGTTCTTGTTTTAACTTTAGGAGAGAAGGTCGTGGTCGTAAATTGTAATTACTCCCCTCCCTTTATGGGAGGGGTGAGGGGGTGGGTCTTTATTTCCCTATCGCCTCAATCTCCGTATTTCTTATCTGCTTCTCTGTAAGGATGAGTTTCTGGCGCTCGTTGAAGACCTCGATTTCCATATCGGCGATGGCGCTGGCAAGGTTCTTGCTGCCGTTGTGATATCTGGTACGCATCTCTTCCAGCTGCTTCTCCCTTGTCTCTAAACTACTCTTCATATTGAGATAGGTAGGGAACTGGCTCTTGTTCACGCTACTACGGAAATCCGAGATTTCATGATATACAAATTTCTCGTTGATGACGAACTCAAAGCTGTGTTCTTTCTTCGCAACCTTATTCTGACGGGCTGCAGAAAGACGTGATAGTGCTGATGCCAGGACCTCTTTATCCTTCTGAGAGTCTTTGATGTCTTTCAGACGTGCCAGACGGTCGAGCTCTATCTCCGGCATATCCTCGTCGTATGTCTCACGAGTCTCTGTTGGCTGGAAGACATACACGCATGTCTTGCCCTCAGGCTGACGGCGGTTTGAAACGAGGTAGCCGAGGTCGTTGAAGTCATCTATTATATAATATGTCTCATCTCCGAAAGAGTTGAACGGCAACCCGAGACTCTGTGGCTTGTAGAAAGAGTGGCTGTCGCTATCATATATCGTGTAATAGATGTCATACTTGCCCATGGAATCCTCACCTCCCTTTGCTGCGAAGTAGAGAGTTACGCCATCAGGCATCATATATGGGCAGATGATATCCTCCACGCCCTCAAGCACAATAGCCTTTGCGGCATCCCATTTCTTGCCAAGTCGTTCCTCGACCAAAAGCACGTGGACGGAATCCTGCAGTATGGATGAGAACCTCTTGTCCTCAAACTCGTTTGTGTAGAAATAGTCGTTCCCTTTTCCTTTCTTACTCTTCTTGATGCTTATTTTTCCGCATGAAGAGGATAGGGGGATATGCTGTAGGAAGTCATCCTCGTTTGTAACCAAAGAGTCGATGAACATCACCTTTGCCGTTGAAGGCAGGAGTTTTGCAAAGTTCAGATCCTCTGCCGTAGGAACCACAGGTGCTGGCTTAGCAACCTTTGGAGCTGCTTTTACAGGAACCTTAGGGCGTTGTGCCTGAGACGTTAATACCCCAAGGAAGAGAGAAATAATAACTATATAGAGTCTTGAATATTTCATCGTTTCTGTATCTTGATGAAGGATTAAGGATGAGGGATTAAGGATGAAAGTTTATTACTATCAAACCTTATTCTTTATTCCCTTTTACCTTATTCTTTTTCTAATTATCGGGTGACAACGTGCGTAGCATCCTCGCACTCGAAAGATAGCGAACGTCGGCTGCAAGCCGGTGCGCATTTTAATCTTTCGGGTGCAAAAATACAAAAAAGAAATGATATTATCAAGCTTTTGAGCGTTTTTTTCTAACTGCGAGTATCATTCCGACTATCAGAATTACTGCTCCGGCTATTGCCATAAGTGTGATGCGCTCTCCCAAAATCACATGTCCGGCAGCCATACAGACAAGGCTCTGGAGGTATATGAAATTCGTGGATTTTACGGCTCCGAGCTTTCTCATTACCCAGTTCCAAAGCAGATAGCCGCCTGTAGAGGCAACAAGTCCGAGGAATATCAGATTACCCCATATCGTCATATTGCCTGATGCAAGTATGTCTACGTCAAGCGGATGCACGAGGGCGAAGTAGGGGAGTATCGTCACCAGACCATAGAAGAACACCTTTCGCGTGATGAAATCTGTTGAGTATCTGCCCATTATCCTTCGCATGAAGAGCGAGTAGAATCCCCAGGTGAATGATGCTCCAAGTGCAAGGGCATCGCCAAGAGGATTGAGGTGCAGGATTATCTGACCGTTGAGCACGACTAATACCACGCCCACGAATGCAAGTACCGAACCGAATACCTGCCTCATGCTAAGACGCTCGTTCTTGTAGAATATAGCCAGAAGCATGGCTGTTACCAAAGGCGTGGTGCTTACGAGGATGCTTACGTTTGACGAGGTAGAGTGGAGTAGGGCCATATTCTCCACGAGGAAGTATATGGAGCCACCCATCATACCAAGTCCCACGAGTGTGAGTTCGTCGGCTATGGAATTGGCGAACAAACGCTTGTGTGACATACAAAGCATACAGATGTATGCCATCAGGAAGCGAACGAAAAAGATATCTGCGGGCAACAAACCGTTATTCAGCAGAACCTTGCTGCTAACGAATGTGGTTCCCCACATAATAACAACTAATAGGGCAACTATGTATGGCATTTTTTGAAGAAAATTAAAAATTAGACCCTCTAAATCCCCCTGCATAGGGGGAGAGGTTCGCGGTAGGAAGTCTCCCTTTAAGGGAGATTTAGAGGGTCTTTTCTAGGTGTTCATTAAATATCCTTGCGGCACTCTCTACCTTCCTAACACATGGACGTTTCTTGTAATACTCGGCATTACGCTCGTCCGGGATATTGGTGTCCTTTACCACCTTACAACCATTCATCTTGAGGAGTTCTGCGCAAATCAGACTTCCGTTCCTCTCCTTGAACTTAGCCATAAGCTCCTGAACCAGCTTATAGCATTCGGCCTTACCCTCACGATCATTTCCCTCGGTCTGACCTTTCTCCAAGCCTGCGAGGGTTACGAGAGCGGAAGCTGCGCCACACATCATGCGCATCCTACCTACACCACCACCAAAGCCGGCGCTGATGCGTTTCGCCATAATATCGTCAAGGCCGTACATGTCGGCAAATGCTGCGACGACGGCCTGTGAACAGCCGTAGCCTTCCATGAAACATTCTACGGCTCCTTGTACTCTATCTTTTTCCATAAAATGAATGTATTGTGTGAATAATTATCCTCGCATATCTTTATTATGTCTGCAAATATACACATTTTTTTCGAGACTTCATGCCTTTATATATAGAAATGTGGATAATTCTCTCGGAAAAAATGATTAAAGACAAGGCTAACATACTTTTATCATGAATATAGCAAGCAGTAAGCTGCTTTTAACTGGCAATAATAAGTTGCTTTCGCCATTTAGAAAAACCAATTAAAACAAAAGAAAACATAATAAAACATTTTGTTTTTATTGTTGTTTTTGTTTTTATATGTTTTTATTGGTTTTGTCCTGTTTTTTTAGATGGCGAAAGCAAGAAATACGACTTGCGTCGGGGTTGGAAAGTAAATTGTCAGAAAATTAGAATCAGTAAATTCTTTTCAGATACATCAGATAAATCCGTTTCTTTTTTCTTTTCGAACACAGAATGCACGAAAGAAACGAAGGCCTTCGTTTATTCTGTGTCTTCCGTGTTCAGATTAAATTCTTTGCGTCTTCGCGCCTTTGCGTTTAGTTAAAATAACGAGTTGCTTTCGCCATTTAGAAAAACCAATTAAAACAAAAGAAAACATAATAAAACATTTTGTTTTTATTGTTGTTTTTGTTTTTATATGTTTTTATTGGTTTTGTCCTGTTTTTTTAGATGGCGAAAGCAAATGATTTGCAGAAAAAAAACGTGCAAATCATAATGACCTGCACGTTCTAATCTAAATTATTAGTTGTTATTAATTATTTGAATTATTTACTTGAAAATCAACTGAGCAAACTGATGGAGGCTGCGACGCCATGTCTGCCACTCGTGAGCTGTACCTGGAGATACGTAGCTGTAAGCGTTGATGCCGATAGCCTTGAGGTCGCTAGCTGCCTTGCCTACGCTATTGTCGCCCTCAGCCATTCTTGTCTCCTTACCACCAGCACTCATGAAGAGCACCTTGTTGGTCTTCTTGAAGTCGTCGGCATCCTTCAGCTCGTCAACGTTGAAAGAACCGCTACTGAACATACCTACGTAAGCGAATGTTGTTGGGTTTGCAAGTGTGATGGCGTGAGTCTGCATACCACCCATTGACAAACCTGCCATAGCGCGATGCTCTGTGTCGGCAATAACGCGGTAGTTCTTCTCTACCATAGGGATGATATCCTTGATAAGAACCTCCTGGAATGCGTTGAAGCCTCCGAAAGCTGCGAAGTTAGGACGTGGACCGCCCTGACCAGGAGCACCCTGAGGACGTGGTCCCTGACCAGGAGCGCCTTGTGGACGTGGACCCTGTGGGAACTGACCAGGAGCACCCTGTGGAGCACCCTGAGGACGTGGACCGCCGAAGCCGCCAAAACCGCCCTGACCAGGAGCAGGATCGCCTGGACGACGAACGTCGAGACCGTTATCCATATAGATGATGAATGGAACAGCCTTACCCTCGGCAATCAGGTTATCCATGATGATACCTGTCTTACCCTGAGCGCTCCAGCCAGTCTCATTCTCACCCATACCATGCTGCAGATACAGAACTGGGTACTTCTTATCTGGGTTCTTGTAATACTCATTAGGGAGGTAGATATAGCCGTGACGCATGCTCTGGGTTACTGATGACCAGTAGTAAACCTCGTTAACTGAGCCCTGAGGCACGTTCTTCAAAGTATAGAAATCCTGGTCGGCTGCTGGTACGTCGATACCGCTACCCCAACGGCTTGCGCCATAGAAGTACTTGCTGCCTGGATCAGGAACAGAAGCGCCGTCGATGTTTAGCTGATAGTAGTGGAAACCCTCGTCCTGAGGTGCAGATGTTCCTGTCCATACACCCTTGTCATCCTTTGTCATCTCATAGATCTTGCCGTCGATGTCGAGACCTACGAATGTTGCCTTAGGAGCAGAGATCTGCGCACGAACCATGCGCTGAGAGTTTACCATAGGGTACTGCTTGTCGCCCTGGTTGGTTGTTGCAGGCTTGAAGTCCTCAACAACGTCTTTAACTACTGAAGGAACAACTGGGTTCTCTCTTGGAGCACCAAACTGAGCTGATACTGTCAGGCTCGAAAGTGCCATCAATGAAAGAAAAATTTTTTTCATAGAGTTTAATGTTTATTTTAATATTGAATAATTGATACGGGTTTTCGCATTTTTTGACGTATCTCCCCTTAAAAGGTTCAATATCGTAAGTGATAGTTATAAAACATTAACATATCGACAGGGATGAAATCAGGGTTTTTATATACAAATAAAATAAAGACCTAATAAAAGACCCTCTAAATCTCCCTGCATAGGGAGACTTTCTTAAGCCTTCCAGGCAATTCCGAACTCACGTCAATTATATATGAAAGCCGAAAAAAACGAAAGGCAGGTATCGTGATGTTACCTGCCTTTTGCTTGTTCTTGAGTGATGATTTGAGTTCTATTCAGTTTTAGATAAATAGTATGTGATGTGTTCTATGCCTTCTACCCTTTCCAAAGGCGCGTCTAAAACTAAATCGTTATTTTTGTCGAATGAAATATTTAATATGTTACGTCCATTGAACATTATCTCATCCCATGCGTAGTATATGCTATTATTCTTATCGAATGTCCATCTCCATTTCTGAACTGAAATCGTGTTGTCAACGCGCTTGTTGATTTGTGTGCCCGACTTAGTGAAGGTAATTTCATCAAGTTCTGGATATTTAGATGCCTTATGGTGATAAAAAGAGTCGAGGCTGTTGAAAACTTCGGAAATCTTAGTTGAGGTTTTGTCGAATAAAACGTTATTATCCTTGGTAACCGTCGCTCTAACTTTTTTGAATTTCCACGTGCGACAGAGTTTGTCGCTTATGTCTGTTTCTTCGAGCTTATCTGTGGTATATGCGCTAAGTGTGTAGGCTTTCTTGCCTGTTGGCTGAATTTTGAGAGAAATTTTACCATCCGTTTTCTCTACGGTAACGGTACCGAAGCCTTCGAGTGTATATACATCGCCATTCTTGGTATATTTGCCGTGGATGTTTCCACTATCATATGCCTTTGTGATGACGTACATACCACCTTCTGTAAACTCGATAGCTGAAAACTCGCTTCTACCGCTAATTACGTAACGTACAGCATCATCTGCATACTTTGGAGTTGTGAGAACAGGAGCATCATCATCGTCGCTACTACAAGATGTGAATGTCATACTGAATACTGATAGCATAATCATGCTAACTGCGATTAACGCATTCTTTTTCATAAGTTAGTTTTTGTTTTGAATTGTGTTATTGACTTAATGTGTATCAGGAATCTATCAATTCCGACTGCAAAGGTATAATAAAAATATTAAATGACGTGGTTTCCCCCATTTTATTAATAATTATTATACATTAAATATGAAAGCAGAAAAAACGAAAGGCAGGTATTGTGATGTTACCTGCCTTTTGCTTGTTATTGAGTGATGATTTGGAGTCTATTCTGTTTTAGATAAATGGTATGTGAAATGATCTGTGGAATCATGCCAATTCCATGTTTCGTCCACAACCAAATCGTTGTTCTTATCGAATGAAACTTCGATTACAGATTCTTCATCAAACTTGCCATATTCCCATGTGAAGTATATGAGACCTTTATTCTCATCCTTCCACTTCCATTGGGCAACTGCGAGTGTGTTGTCTGTGTACTTAACGATGTATGAACCTGACTTTGTGAAGATAACTTCTTCTAAATCATCATACTTATCTGGTGATTCATGATATACAGAGTCAAGGGTTGTGAGAAGTACTGATATCTTTGGTGAAGTTTTGTCGACTAAAACAGTATCACCCTTTTTTACCACTAATCTGCCATCTTCAAATTTCCATGTACGACAGAGCTTATTGATGATTTCAGAGCCATCGAACTTCTTAACTGGCTGTGCGCTAAGTGTGTAAGCTTCCTTGCCTGTTGGCTGAATCTTGAGAGAAACGTTTACATCACCCTTCTTTTCTACGGTAATGGTACCGAAGCCTTCAAGTGTATATACATCGCCATTCTTGGTATATTTGCCAAAGATGTAATTGTAGGCGTCACTCTCGCTACGTGTAAAACTGCTGATGCTCTTGCTCTTCACGAATTTTCCCCAACCTTTCGCTTTTGAACTTTCATTTGCCTTTGTGATGATGTACATGCCACTTTCTGTAAACTCGATAGATGTGAACTCGCTTGTACCGTTAATTTGGTAGAGTGCAGCATCTTCTGCATACTTTGGAGTTACGAGAACTGGATCATCATCATCGTCATCCCCACAAGATGCGAATGTCATACAGAATACAGATAGCATAATCATGCTAAGTGCGATTAACGCATTCTTTTTCATAAGTTTGTTTTTGTTTTGATTTTTGTTATTGAATTAATAATGTATCTGGAATTTATCAATTCCGACTGCAAAGGTATAACAAAAATATGTAAAGAAGCGTTTTTTCCATATTAAATTAATAATTATTATGAAAGACCCTCTAAATCTCCCTGCATAGGGAGACTTTTTAACGCCCAGGCAATTCCGAACTCTACGTTTTGATTTTGTTTCGAACGCAAAGACGCTAAGGCACAGAGAAATAAACCTTTGCGACTTCGCGCCTCTGCGTTTTGAAAACTATGCACTATGCATTATGCACTATGCACTATGAACTATGCATTCTGTATTCTTCACTTTTCACTCTTCACTTTTCACTTATCAGAGTCCCCCTCCTCCTTCGCCGCCTCCTCCTAAAACCGATACCCGTATTTTAGTGTGAGGTCAATCTCCCGGTTCGTTATATCCATTCCTGTGCAACTGCGGAACAGATACTGGCGGTAGTCACATGAAAGATTAAGCAGACTCCGCCCTATGTTATAGTTTATTCCGCCACGAACAAATCCGTTTATGGTGAACTGCGAATCCCGTCCGTATGTGGCTGCGTCATAGAAATGCTTGTCGTATGCCTCCCATAAATCATCATCTTCCGGGTCGGTTTGCATGTAAACGTCATTCGGGTCATCCCAACTCCTGTGCGTCTCCCTGTTTACCAACGAAAACATCGGGATGACGGAAATACTGAATAGCAGTTTTCCCCCGTTTATAGCCCAGTTGTAACCATAACCTGCTCCTATGGAGAACTGATTATGACGGAACACCTCCTCCGTATAGTTCAGCATCCTATACATATGCAATCTGCTTTGGTTATAATTTGCCATGACGAAAAAACTCCCCACGCTCCGCTTCTGTATCAATCGACCTGTGCGGGCTGCCGGCATACTAAACCTCTTATTGTTAAACACATAATAAGCATCTGCATATACCGTTCGCAAATCCCAGTTCTCAGGTATCACATCCGATTTATGCGGAAAAACAGGGTCGTGATTTTCCATCAGAGGCAACCCGTTTTCATATCGTTCCTTTAACCCTCCCACACGCTCTTCCACCTCTTCACAAGTCTGTAGAAATGCATTATTAACAGTTCCTTTAGGCTCTTTAACTGTGCGGTAGCGTACTGTGAAACCGAATTTAGAACCATTGCTGGCAAGACTATATGCCTTTGCGAATGAGTTATTGATAGGAAGCGGAATACTAACGGCCAACCCGTGCCAGTCGAATCCTATTTGTGCCGATGATTTCACCGTGTTCAGGTTAGTCTTAATAAACAGATTACTGTTCGTGTTCGATGGCAAAACCATAGGGTAGGGGTCAGGAAGTTCCACTTCAGATACAAGCACGGGAAACTCCATATCGTAAGTCTGAAAAGCCTCCCTGAACTTCAGCGTGAGCATAAAGTCCCGCTCGGGAATATCCACATAATCCGTATCCACCTTAGTTTTCTTGTATTTCAATATAGCATCATCAATTTTCCTTATGAAGTTATGGTGTGTATTTCCTTTTTGGGCACAAACCGTCATCCCCCAAAACATCAAGAAGAATGCCGTCAGCAAGGTCTTTGTTCTCATATGGTATATATTAAAGGTGTGCATAATTATTGCTATAATGATTATTTTGCACAAAGATACATAATTTTTCTGTATTACTGATGTTTTTTACAATTTTTTTTGCACAACCCCCAAATAATACTATGAAACAGGAAAAATCAAGTGATTGGAATATTAAAAACGCCAAGACGCAAAGTCGCGAAGTTTATATTGCTCTGCGTCTTTGCGTCTCTGCTTTAATTACTTACATAATTGCTTACATACAGCTCTGCACTCCGAGTGAAGTTGCTATCGCGGTCAGTATCGCCGCCAGCGTCTGAAGAACGAATTTCCAAGTTTCCTTTTTCATAAAGTAAAAGAATTAAAGCCCCTTCCCTGTCCTTCGGACATCCCTTCCCCGCTCGGGGCAGGGAATTAGTTACCATTGAACGCAGAAGGGGCGTGTGAATAACTGTTATAATGAATTCTCGTGATTTGAAGGAGTAACCTCTTCCTTGCCCCGGGCGGGGAAAGGATGCCCGTAGGGCAAGAAAGGGGCTGTTGTTCAGTTTAGAGACCACCGCCGCCACCTTCGTCGTCATCACCATCACCGCCTGCGGTTGCGCCTGTTGCGTTGCCGTCAGGAACGAGGAATGACTCAATGCTTGAGCCGTAAGAACTCTTTGAGAGGGTGTAGGCATTGTCGCCCTGATAGTCAGACTCCTTAGAGTTGGCTACAAGAAGGTCCTGAGAAGAAACGAGGGTCTTGCCGTCTGCCTTGCGAGTGTGAACCCAAGTGTAGGCGCAATCGCCATCGCTGCCTGAGTGGCCGAGGTTGCCGTCAACAGCCTTGAAGCCTGTAGAGCCGCCTGTCACGTCAGCGAGAGTGCTTTCGTTAGCTGCATCGAGGATGACCTTTGCTGCCGAGAACTGACAGTAAGGAATGCCTGTCTCCGCGTTCACAAGCTGCTTGACGAGGAAGAACGAGATCTGGTCGCCGTAGCGGTAGTCAGCGTTGTTGTTTACAACGGCAGCGGAGAACTGCGCCACGGTTGTGCTGGAAGTGATAGACTCACCGCCCAGACGGATGTCGGTCTTCACGTTCTGTCCTGTGCCTGTGAGCACGATAGCAGGGAGCGAGCCCTGTGAAATCTGATAGGCGGTAGCGATACATGCACCGCCTGCCACAGCCTGCTTGGTGAGGTAGATAGGTGTGCGCTGCATGTTCACCTTCACGAACATGTTGTAGTCGCTCAGCGTCTTCGGCTTAGCCTCGAAGCCGTAGTTGAGGAGCGGACGGATGCCACGATACATCTGGATGATGTTTGTGAACTTTGTTCGCGTCTGCATCTGTGCATCAGTGCGAGGGTTAGCTACTGCGGTCACCTTCTCTGACACAATGGTCTGACCATTGACCTGCTTGAAGGTGAGCTGACCTGCAGAGCCTTTCATTTTACGAATAAGGCCGTTAAGTATTGCCATAGAAGCCCCCTCCATCTCCCGAGGGGAGAGTTTTATATGAAGGTCAAAGGTCAAGGGTCAAAAGTCAAAAGCCTTAGTCCTTAGACATCTCTTCATAACCGTTGAGGGGTAAGCGGATTTTTAGGATTTAGTAATAAGAGCAGTAGAGAGAAATAAATGTTGCGCACCTATCAGCGACTTAAAATAGCCCTTTCTGTTCCCTTTCATAAATGGGAGTCACTACGGACTTACTACGGAGTAGTATAGGAATTGGGGTGTTGGGTGTTAGGTGATTGGTGAAGGTGGTTACCTTTCAACGTTGGCGCCGTTTGTCGAATGGAGTTTTCCACTCTTCACTCATCGTTTTTTCACTTTCACAGTGCAAAGGTACAAAACTTTGATGAATCCCGCAAGGAAAAAACAGCAAAACTATGATTTGACATATTTTTGCTTTTGTTATATCATTGTGTATCAAGTAATTAATGTATTAAAAATCTTACTTTTGTTGTGATTTTACTCACTAAATGCGCTTATCTGTCAATCTGTCAATCTGTCAATCTGTCAAGGGGGGGGTATTTCGCGCACTAAATACTATATAAAAAATAAATATATTAATATATTTATTTTTTATAAGGAAAAATCGGGAGCGCTTCTACAAGAATCCCCCCCTTGACCGTTTGACAGATTGACAGGTTGACAGATTAATGACAGATTGAGTTTATTTATTGCAAAGTGTTGATATTCAGTGGTATATATTGGCGCTTGGTGTATTTGAGCCAAAGTACGTTCTTTTCACTCATAGAAAATCTGAGATTTTTTTGGAAGTGTAAAAATAAATGATTAACTTTGCATTCGATGGTTCTAACGACCGTGCGCCAGCCTTTTTTGAGGCTGACACGCACTACCATCTTCTTGCGAGGTGCAAAGCACGTTGTCATTCTTTGCTTCATGCATTCAATTTAATTGTTATAAATGATAAAATTTCACATAGCACTATCGCATTGTGATTTTACTACGCAAAATTAACAAGAACTTTTCACTTCTCCAAAAGTTTTTCGTACAATTTGCCTGTTTTCCGTAAATATTGTTACCTTTGTACTTATCATAGCTCCAGACGCATCAAATGATTAATGTATAAAATGCCTCATATTTTGCAATCACATAAAGGGAATTCTTTATTTAACAAATATTTCCCGTTTTAAAAACCGTCCATATTTTTTGTTAAGACAGTTGGATTGTTTTAAAAACAAGTCATATTTTGCTAACTTTGTGGCAAATTTCAACTATAAAAAGTGGAATATGGCAAACAGAAGCATTATCCAACTTCATCTATTGGCTACCAACGAATATGAATTTTTTGGTTCTCCAACTGCACTCTACGACTTGCATTCGTCAGAGGAGTTGCTGATTTCACAAAAGTCTCTAAATAACTTCTTCAGCAAGTGTGGCAATGCGCCAAAGGTTTATCGCAATGCTGTTTGTGAAGTCAGAAAGGGAGAAATACATACGAAGGGAAGTAAAAGAGGTAGAAAGAGTCAATTTGATAAAAGGTGTTTTATGGCTGTAACTAACGATAGAAAATACACCAAAGCCTTCGTTCATACACTTCTGGAAGGCATAAAAGGTAAGACACTTGGTGAGGTTGACAAATCTCACCAATTTGACCGTACTAAAGAAAGTCCGAAAATTACGGGTATTGCTGGTGATGTAATTGAGCAGTCAGTATTTATGCGTACCCGCACCATAAGCAACCAGAATAGCATTCCAATATCTCTGCTTCAGAAAACCAATCATACGGCCAGTCTCTTGTATGGCCAAATTGATTCTTTTCAGAGTTATAAACAAACCAATGTGTTGCCCTCATGATACCACCGCAAAGTGACAAACAATATTCATGTTCATTGTCAGGGTCATTCTTCAACGCTTCGAGCATCTGCTCCGTCGTAATGCATTTCTTTTCTTCCATATTTTTTTCGACAAAGGTCGTAGATCTTTTGGGAATAGACAAATGATTTGGATCTATTTAGATCGAATTCGTATTTTTTAGATCTTTTGCTTGGCTGTTTCGTAATAATTGTTTATCTTTGCAGAAATTACCACGATTTGTGATTTCTACTTGTTATATAAACCATATATAGAGAAGAAATTTCAACTTTGGGAAATTGAAATGTCAAATTACGTCAAAGATATAAATCGGCTGTGAAACAGATGTCTCAAATACTTTGTTGACATTTGATAATAAAGTAAAAGTATCATGAAACTAAAAGAAGGTTCATACGAAAATATCATCACAAACGAATTGCAACAGGATATGTTGCAAGCAGAAAGTGATGGTTTAGTATGCAAGCAAGATGTCATAGATGATGCGGAATCTCCTTCTATGCTTGCAGAACATGTGCATAGGATAATACAAAATAGACTTGCAGACGAAAACCTCACAAATGAAGAACGAACTGATTTTGTCAATAAACTTATCGACTTTCTTGATGAGGATAAAGAGGATAAACAAGATATAGTTGCTGATGGAAAACATATGCTTTCTGCGGTTGTGTCAAAACAAGAGGATGCAAGACTTAAGGCAACCAACAAAGAACCGATTAGGCCATTAACAGGCTTTCGCACAAGTAGTCTCTTTACAGGCGGTCAAAGCAAGGTTCCCATGAATTCAGAAATAGAGCGTGATATAGAGAGCGCAGATAGAATCAGTCTTATTGTGTCATTTCTGAAACTATCAGGCATTAATCTTATTTATGATCGCTTAAAGAAGTTCTGCGAGAATCCTAACCATAAACTTCGTATCATCACAACAACATATTGTGGTGTTACAGAAGCAAAGGCTGTTGAAAGATTATCACAATTGCCTAATACAGAAATACGAATATCATATAATACTGATATTGAACGTTTGCATGCAAAATCGTATATCTTTGAACGCAACTCTGGATTCAGTACAGCATATATAGGTTCTTCAAATCTTTCTAAGTCTGCTCAAACTGATGGCTTAGAATGGAATATCCGTGTGACAAATATTGAGAATCCACATATAATTAAGACTGCACTTGCTACATTCGATCTATATTGGAATAGTCATAATTTTGAGGATTTTAATGTAGGTGGTGTTGAAAAGTTATATGCAGAATTAAAGAAGGAAAAGAAGTCTACATCTATAAGTTCGCTCGTTAAATATACAATACTTCCACATCAAAAGAAAATACTTGACAGACTTATTGCTATACGTGAAAATGGAGTAAAGCGAAATCTGATTGTAGCAGCTACAGGCACAGGAAAGACTGTTATTTCAGCCTTCGACTACAAGTTGTTTTTGGATGCCAATCCAAACCATAACAGGATTCTGTTTGTAGCTCATCGTCAGGAGATTCTTGTTCAGTCAATAAAGACATACAGAAGTGTTCTGATGGATGCAAACTTTGGAGATATTTGGGTAGGCAATTATAAACCACAAGGTGGAATTGACCACTTATTTGTATCAGTTCCGACTTTTAACTCAAAATATGACGATATATTCAGTTCATTGCCTTCTGACTATTATGACTATATTGTAATTGATGAAGCGCACCACCTTGTAGCAGACAGCTATCGCAAGATTCTGGACCATTTTAAACCAAAATTGCTAATCGGTTTGACTGCAACTCCAGAACGTATGGATGGGGTTAGTTTGTTGCCTGATTTTGACGACCAAATTAGCGCAGAAATTCGTCTTCCAATGGCATTGGATGAAGGTTTGCTTACACCTTTCCAGTATCTTTGTATAAGTGATAATACAGACCTTACAGATGATGATCTGATGCAAGGAAGTAAATACGTGGCAACTAAATTAACTGAGAAACTCTGTAACAAAGAGCGAGTAGGGTTAATTGTTGACCGTTTGAAATACTATTTGCCAGACGAAAGGAAATGTAGGGCTCTGGGCTTCTGTGCAACGAAGGAACATGCAAGATTTATGTCAGAAAGTTTTAATCAGTATGGATTGAAAGCTGATTATCTAACTGCGGATAGAAACGAGGTACGTGATGAACTTAATAAGAAATTAGCAAAAGCAGAGATTAATTATCTGTTTGTTGTAGATATTTTCAATGAGGGTATTGATATCCCTTCTGTAGATACCGTTCTCTTCCTTCGCCCAACAGAATCGTTGACAATCTTCTTGCAGCAACTTGGTAGAGGTTTGCGCCTTTATCCTGGTAAACAATTACTTACGGTATTTGACTTTGTAGCCCAACTTAACCAGAAGTATGACTTCACAAGCAGATTCCGCAGCCTTATGGTGCATAAGGACAGAAGTGTTGTTGATCAAGTTAAA
The DNA here is from genome assembly GCA_946406435.1 of uncultured Prevotellaceae bacterium. Lineage (GTDB taxonomy): Bacteria > Bacteroidota > Bacteroidia > Bacteroidales > Bacteroidaceae > Prevotella. The sequence goes on from CAMJKP010000029.1 coordinate 33,258, forward strand.
ACTGGCTTTACGCTTCTCCCACATGGATGCACAATCCACATGGAAGAAAAAGCGCAGCAATATGTACTTGAAAACATCAAGGCTGCAATATACAATAAGACAAGGCTTATTCAAGAGTTACGTTCATATGACCATTGTCCAACTCTAAAGGAGTTCATAGAAAATAATGGTCAGGATGTACGAATTATATATAAAAATAATTGCTGGTCAAGTCTGAAACGTGAAGCAGGTTTTTGCTCATACGAACAAGACCTTTTCACCAAGAAGTTTGAGAAAGGAATGTCAAACCTTGTTCATGTGAATACTTTGTCATATCTCCAGTTTATAAGAAAAACTCTTAATCATCTTGATAATATCAAGTTTAATGACAAGCGAGAAGAAACGTTTGGTATAATGCTTTACTACACTCTATATCAAGATAAAATTGATAAGATGAACTTCAAGAATATTGAAGAAGGTATAAGTAAACTGAAGAAATACAGGATATTTGTCTCAGAAATGCTTGAGTTGACAGATTATCTTATGGCAAATCTTGAAACGAAGACATTTTCTGTGGGTGAGGGGTTGCCTGTTGCTCTTGAACAATATGGTTGTTATACTCGTGAAGAGGTGTTTGCTATATTTGGTAGGCAAACAGCCAATAAAAAGATGCAAGGAAGTGTTGCAGGAGTATTTAATATTGAGGAACTTAACACAGAATTATTCTTTGTTACTCTCAATAAATCAGACAAAGATTTCTCAGCTACGACTATGTATGACGACTATGTAGTAAGCGAGAATCAATTTCATTGGAAATCACAAAATACAGACACACATCAAGGGCGTGGAAAGCGTTTTGTGGAGCAAGCAATAAACAAAAAGAAATTCATATTATTTGTTCGAGAGGCAAAACATGATGGATTTGGTAATACATGTCCATTCTACTGTTTTGGTTTGGTAGATTATATCTCGTCAAGAGATGACAAACCAATGAGTATAGATTGGAGAATGCACCAACCAATTATGCCTCAATTCATTAATGCAGTATAAAAATTATGAAACACTATAACGTGGTGGCGGCTGCTATTCGCCATAATGACAGGATTCTGTGTATGCAGCGTGGGAAAACGAAGTTTGACTATACTGCTTATAAGTGGGAGTTTCCCGGTGGGAAGATTGAGGCTGGGGAATCGCCGCAGGAGGCTGTCAGACGCGAGATTATGGAGGAGATGGATATGGATATCCGTGTGGGGGATTCTGTCTGCACGGTAGAGAATGAATATCCTGACTTCTCTATTACGATGCAGGTGTTCTGGTGTGATGTTGACTCGCCTGTGTTTGACTTGAAAGAGCATAACGCCTTTAAATGGCTTTCAATGGATGATCTGCCTTCACTTGACTGGGCTGAGGCTGACAGGAAGGTTGTTAATTGCATCATTAGATAATCTTTAACCCCTAAATCTATTATGAAACCAAACGAATACGAATCTGAATCTGGGATGTGTCCTTATTGTGGCTCTGAGGATGTGCAGGTGCTGTGTGATGGTACTTGCCGCTGTCTTGAGTGTGGGAGCATCTGGAGATAAAAAAATAATATGGAACCGTATAAACTGAAAGAAATTCGCAGATATGAGATTGGCTTGTGTACGTCTCTTCCCTCTTTACTTGTTTTTGGCTTTGCATTTTTTGCTGGTGATTGGATAGCAAAGATTTTTTTTGCTATTCTATGTATTGCTCCTGGTTTTTGGCTTTTTTATTCCTGGCAGGGCTATAGATGGCTAAAAAAGCAGACGAATGTGTGCTATGCATTGGTGATAGATGAGAATGGCATGCTACTGGGGTATGATAACGCGGATGTGATCTTGTCGTGGGATAAGATTTCAGGTGTTCGCTTTCTGAGGAAGAAGGTGGAGGATGGTGGTCGTTTGGGGGTGCTTGTGGTGATAGAGAAGGATGGTGAGGAGGTGATTTTTAACCTCGACAGACATGCGCCTATTAACTTCTTTCGCATCAGAAGGGCGATAAGGTATTTCAGTAAGCGTGAGGATATTGTCATGGAGTCGTCGAACTTGCTCTTGATGTGGTTCATGGGGTGAGATCTACGCAATCTTTTACCAAAAAGAAAGGGTCGCTTACGCGAATAAATCTTGAAAGTAAATGGGCAATAAATTTTATCAGAAAATTAATTTCAGATAATTCAGATAAATCCATTTTTTTTCGAACACGAAATACACGGATGGAACGGAAGTTCCGTTTGTTCTGTGTTTTCCGTGTTCATGTTTATATTAACCACAGATATTCATGATCTCACAGATGCAAATCACGAGCGTAAGCGAGACTTTGCTTAGCCTTGCGACTGTCTTGCTGATGAGCTTAGCGAATAAAAATATCCGTTTAATCTGTGCTATCTGTGGTCGTTTAAATAATAATTTTCTGGTTCAATTTACTTTCCAAAAACATCTCAGGGCGCAAGCCCAGTTTCTTATTGGTAAAAGATTGGTAAGATTGGGAACTCACGTTAATATAAAACTAAAACATACCACCAATAAATATAAAACAAAAATCCCGCATAACTACTTGAGTTATACGGGATTCTTTATTTATTTTACTTCAATTTCATTAATGCTAAACGCTATTATATATCAGTTGATTTTCTTCACACGTGTGAATGATCTGGAGATGTCAAGGAGATTGTCAAGGAGAAGTAGGGGAGATGTCAAGGAGATTGTAAAGCCATTCCTTGTTTTTGCCACTATTGGCACTTTTTGGTAGTACATAGGTAGCGTTTTTGTTAAATTTCCCAGACTTTACATTAAATTTTTGGCAATATTGCCAACTTTTTAATGTGAAACTAGCTTTGTTTCTTGTTTTTGGTAGAATACAGGTGAGTTTCTTATTTTTTTGCTTGTTTTTGCTTGTTTGTTGTTTTTTTTATGAGCATATCCGCATTAATTCCGATTATTTTTCGTAATTTTGTCGTCAAGCAAGAGAAATAAGCTGTGCAAAAATTGCACATGTTCCATTTTGGAACACATGGGAATGAAGAGAGCAAATGCGAACAGAAATCCCTCTTTGAAACGTTTGGATATACACTCTAATAAAAATTAGGGGAAATTCCCCCATAATTCCCTCTAATTTCTCGTTATTTTTTTGTGTTTTTAAAGAAAAAAGAGTTATATTTGTACTCAAATAATAACATAAGTGAGATGGAATACAAACGTTTAATGAAGTGGACGGAACACAAAGTATATGAACGAAAAGCAGAAATATATTGACTTTGAAGCTTACGAACGTGTGGCAGAGCCACATAAGCGTGAGAGGGTTTCGGCTTGGCGTACTGCAATAGGACTTCAAGACGTAGATGGGCTTCGTGTGTCTGAATATCTGAAGGAAATAGCTGTAAAGCATATTGAGGGTGACATCACCATCGATGAGGTGAGAGAACAGCTACATTCTTACTATGTGAATAAGACTACGCACGATGCTGATGATGCAGAAAAAGAAGAGGCAGACCGCGTGGCAGCAAATATCACGAAGTTGTTGAATGAAAAATCATTCTCTTTGACTCCTTTGGAGTTCTTGAACATCCATCGACATCTATTTGAGGGCATTTTTAAGCATGCAGGAGAGATTCGTCCGTATGACATCAGTAAAAAAGAATGGGTGTTGCAAGGGGATACTGTTGTATATGGTCGTGCAACTGATATTTATGCGGCATTAAGATATGATATACAGACAGAACGGGATTTCAGTTATAAAGGCTTGACTACTGATGAGATTATCTCGCATGTTGTCGATTTCGTAACTTTGTTATGGCAGAACCATCCGTTCCGCGAAGGAAACACTCGAACAACGGCTGTTTTCGTTATCAAATATCTACGTTCTTGTGGTTTTAATGTAAATAACGAGTTGTTTGCAGATAACTCCTGGTACTTTCGTAATGCCCTTGTACGTGCCAATTATCGTAATCCGCAGAAAGGCATACAGCCAGATAAGTCTTTCCTCATAAAGTTCTTCCGAAATTTGTTGCTCGGGGAGAACAACGAACTAAAGAATCGATATATGCTGATTGGATATAAGGATGCTGAGAGTGCTACCCATACAACTACCCATACAACCACCCATACAA
>CAMJKP010000030.1 GCA_946406435.1 uncultured Prevotellaceae bacterium
CCTTGTGGCATACGTAGTGACGAAGGAACGGACTTGTTCGACGTAAGGAGCTGAGAAGCCTTTGCTACTTTGCCGAAAGTAGTTGTTTGAGCAGAGCGAGCTGAGCCAGAAAAAGGTGCTGTCCTCGCGGATAGCACCTTCCCCAATTAAAACATTAGTTTACACTTATTTCCAAAATTCTTCCCCTATAATCTAAATTAATTTTTTATTGGGCTTTCGTGTTGCGTTTGACATATAAATATGAAAAAAAAATCATCGCTGCTATAATCAGGATGTAGTCGAAAAACGACATCCCAACCGGCTTTGCTATAGCCGTATTTTTTGTTAGAGATTTCACGGAGTCGTGTCTGTGGCTTTCTGTCATAGACTGCTTGCTCGACGTGGAATCTTGTTTGCTTTTCGTGTGGTCGATGGAGGTTGCACGGAAACCGCGAACGACGAATTGTCTGTGAGCGGTTTCCATGCAACCGCTATCACCATACACGACAGTTTCATTATATATTATAGAATCGAAATAGAATTCTTTGTTAGATGTTATTTCGGTGATGAAGGAGGATTGTTTATGCTCCTGTACCACGGCAACGGAATCAGAGTTATGCACTTCTGCACGTTCTTTGTGTGATGCACAGCTGCATATTATGGATACGATAGCCCCCAGCCAAGCAATTATGCCAAGCGTGATCAAGAATGCAGTCGCCAGAGCGCGGTAATAGCTTTTGTCTTTCATTTTTCTTCGATTATTTTTTCTGTGTCCACTTCAGTTGAAGTGAACTTTTGTATTATTATTTTAAGGAAAACGGCAAGAGCTTGTCGTTCTGAAACTTTGTATCCTTGGCTCTGAACATACCTGAGTATGCACTTCATCAATTCTATGCCATAGACCACAGCCATGATGAAGTATGCGATGTAGTCGCATTGGAAGGCTATGCTTAGAGTGCAAGCAATCATGATCCAACAGATGTAGTTGAATATTTTGTTGATTGCCATCTTCACGGTCTTGCACCACGTCACTTCCTCGTGCTTTGCTCTGGCATTAAGTCTTCCGTATTTGCATACGAGGATAATGAGCGGTATAGCCGGAATGAGCCACGGCAACACAGCTACGTATGTTGCGTGGATGTATTGTGTAAAGAATCCTGCTGTTACGCCTTGCGTAATGAGGCTGCTTTTTGTTGCTTCGTCCATTTTGTTTCAGATTTGTGACACTGCAAATATATATATAGGTATATAGTATTGCAAAAGACAAAAATAATTGCGAAAAAATCGCTAAACCTTTTTGCGATTCCGAAAAATTGTTTATTTTTGCAGTTGATAAATATAACACCGTTATTAACTGCTTGATATTATGAGAAAGATTTTGCTATCGTTTTTTGTTTTGTTCCCTCTTTTTGTGTTGGCTCAGAAGCCTGTCGAGTGTGACACTATCATTGAGTGTTCTGGTATAACTGCTGACAAGCTTTATAGCAGAATGAAATATTTCGTAGCTGACAATTTTAAGTCTGCTCAGAATGTCATACAGCTTGACGATAAGGATGAGCATCGCTTGCTTTGCAAGGGAAATATTCGTTTTGAGGTAAAGAGTATGACGTGGGGAATGCTTGACGGAGTTATAAACTTTACTCTTGACTTGCAAGCCAAAGATGGGAAATACCGTGTGACGTTTAGGGATTTCACACATGAGAATTTCAATCGGAAATATGGTGACTCATGGTGCATGGGACTTGTGTGCGATGACGTCCCCGAAGGATATAAGAAGGGCAAGAAGCAGTATAAGGAGATGATAAAGCGTGCTATACCTCTGATAATAGATACGGAGGCAATGCTTTTGGCAAAGCTTGATGCTTGTCTGAAAGAATCGCCAAAAAATTCCGATTGGTAAAGACAGGCAGAAGGAAGGAAATCGCGTTCCGAAGGTTTCGCGATTTTCTTCCTTCTGTTCTGTGTTAATATTTTGCACTAAAGTAGTCCCAAACTTTTGTTGGGCTACCCCAATCCTCGTCTTTAAAGAAGAAAGTCAAAGCTACTTCCAGGATCTTTTCATCTGTCAAGACGTTGCAGAGATCTGTGTAGATAATATTGCAAGCAACATACTTGTCGTAGTCAGTTATTGATCTGTCGAAAGAATCACCTTCGCACGCTTCCACTACTTCCTCTACTGTCCAATGCTCGCCTCGCTTCGTCTTTCCGTCACGGTCTTTATAAACCATCTTGGAAACGTCGTGCTTGGCAAACTCTTCTGTATAGTGACGTCCGAACATCAGTTCAGACTGCTTTCGCATTATACGCCAGTATTCATCAGGATCTTTTTCTTCGAGTCGTTCAAGCATATCGTTGAAATACTCAACAGACTGCCACATTACTTCGTTAGACTTCCCCATCGATACGGCTGTTTTAACCATTGACTTATAATTCATAGCGAAATAAATTTAGAGAGGGATATGTAAGGTTTTCTCTTGCATATCCCTCGATTTGTTACGCTGCCGCTGCAGTTGTTGATAGCCATTAGTTCCATCAACAAGTCTTCTTGCTCCTTATTTTCCATAACACCAAGCAGAATAAGATTATACCAACAATTGCCAGGACCTTGATTAATGAACCCTTTTCTATTCCGAAAATAGAGAGGAATGTCTCAGGTTTAATGATATTAAGTAGTGACACGAAATAATTATATAGGATGCATGTGCGGTGGATCCAACACAGTCCGAAAGCTTTAGACAGTACCATTCTGAGCAGAAAGGCAAATGAGAAGTAAACTATGAAAAGCCACGGAACGTATAGCCCTATCGATGTGAGGATGCAGTATAACATCGAGAAGAAAGCGAGACCGAAGATGCCATACTTTGTGATGGCTTTTAGTTGCAGGAAGAGCCTGTAAGTATTTTTGCCGTCCATTGTTTTTGAGTTTATAAATCCTCTACAAAAATAATAGAATTCTGTCAAAATCGTAAACGTCAAAAACAACTATTAACATTCTTGACATGTCGGTTTTGCAAAAACTCTATTGCTCTGTCATGTCAAGTATGCATATTGCCTACCAATGAATGTTTATCTTGACGGTCTGTTTGTTTTTGAGGGCGTTCTGGATATACTCATAAACCTTGTCTGTCCAATATCGAGATTTTGTCACTTCCCCGACTTTTGTGTTCTTTCCGCACAAGATGCAGCCCTCGGTATCAGCAGCTGTATTCCCGGAGTGGATGCGTATCCCAGAGAACCCTTTGACATCGCAGACAAGAGGCATCTGCCGTTTGAATCTAGGCGAGTAAGTCATGATGACATTGTATTTGCCCGTTGGAATAGCAGTCTTGCCCTTCACTTTCACAGCTGCGATAGCAGCATCATTCGTGTATTTTGTTAGTCCCCGGTCGGTATCTTCCAGAGTGTTGCACACAAACTGTCCGTCGATAGACAATAAGCCTATTGTGTATCCAGGCTTCCGGTATTTTCTGTGAAGATCGATTTCCATAAGCGTAAGTTTAAATTGTTATACCATTTAGTTGAATTCGGTAAAAAGGTTAGAAGTTCCATGATTTGAAAATCCACAAGTGAACACTTATTCCTGCACCGCATCCTAGAACATCAAAGACCATATCCCACCAACACCAATGACCTTGCTCTTTCTTATCCTTCCACTCCTTTGTTACTGAGCAGCCCAGAGCGAAAGCTACTCCATAGCCTCCTATTAATGACAACAGGAGGCATATAGAGAGATGCTTGATAGAATTTCGGTCAATATGTACCATGATTACATAAAGTCAATCCAAATGTCAGATGCGAACTCTGTAAGTGCTCCATCTTGTATGTAGCCTTTTACCGTCTGTATTGGGCTAGCTTCGGAATCTTGTCGGACGTGTGTGCATACAGAAGTTTGGTATGTAGCCTTGAAGTAAACGCCTTTGCCGAGCGGTATCTGTACAGGACTGTTTAATGTTGTCGGCTGTCCACTTGTTACTTCTCCTGACCAGAGCTGATGTGTAACATAGTCAGATGGATCATAATATCCAAACTCAATTGTGACTGGAGACTCGTAGTTCTCTCCAATATGCCCTGATGCACGACTAGAAAATCTGGCGCATATTTTGGAAATTTCCGTACCTGCAACATTTGCTGCTGCTTGATCTGCAAGCGCATAGTATTTATCCTGCAAATAGCTTGATGGTGGCATCCAGTTCTTTCCATACACGCCAAGAGCCCATGCACTTCTTTCGAAGACTGCTGTATAAGTAGCATCAATACCTACTGTGATAGTTCTGGATGCGCTTGTGTTACCATCATTCCACCTCACGAATGAATAGCCAGTGTTAGCCGTTGCTGATATTGTAGCAGTAGTGCCTACTCTGTATGTACCGCCACCACTAACAGAACCGTAGATGTTGTTGTTGACACCTAACGTGATTGTAGCAGTATCACCACCAATGTAGGCAACTGCTACTGCGGAGAAGTCCGCGCCTTTTATTACTAAAGCCTTTCCGTTACTCATATTTATACAGTTTTATATTTAACATATCTCAATTCGAGCTGACGCGACAGGAACTCAACAATCTGCTTCGTGCCTAATAGGTTAGGATGCGTATTGTCTGAAGTCATTTTTCCTGAATCGCCTGTAACTTCATTAATTCCGCATAGTGACATATCTACAACCTCCATTCCGAACATCCTGCCTGCATCGAATATAGCACCTGCCATATCAGATACGGTCTTTTCTGGAGTCAGTGCCATTGCTGCCATAGGGTCATACGTGCCACCATGTAGCATAGTTAAAATGAATATCTTTGCATTAGGAGCATACTGGTGACATTTTTCGGCACAATACCTCAAACAACCACACCAATTAGTCTTGTCAGATGCAGAAAAATCGCCAAATGGCGTTGCTTGATATGAACGGTCATTGTGACCACCCCATATAATTACCAAATCTGGAGGCGCAGATTGCATTGTGTTGAGGTTGGTCTCTAACTTTTTCACAATGCAATTTCTGTTACTTGCATTAGATGCAAGAGGTATTCCTCCTTGCGCATCAAGTGTTAGATTCCAATTATATTTTGCAGCTAACTGATTACCCCATCGTTGTGTTGTAGGGTCTGTGAGTCCCTGACCGACGGTTATAGAGTCGCCCACAATTAGCACCTTCAGACCTTTAAGCTCATGCGAAAGACTCCCACCTCCACCTCCTGTAGACGAGTCGAAATTCTTTGTCTTTATGTGTCCGTTCTCTATACGAAGTATAACGCAACCATTCTCATCTGCAATATCAAAATGAACAGGTGTAAGCATTTGTGATGGAGCGTCAGCAGAGTTGAAATTCTTTGTTTTCACGTCTCCGTTCTGAAATCTCGCAATAACGCAACCATTCTCATCTGCAATGTCAAAATGTGCAGGAGTATCGGCTTGCCCTGCAGCATTCTTGGAGTTGAAATATTTTGTTTGGATTTCTCCGTCTTTAAACCTGACAATAACACATCCGTTAACGTCTGTTATGTCAAACGGTGCGCTAGGGCTATCCATCTGTGAAGGCGTTGCGTTAAGCGTAGCTGCAACAGTTCCGCCATTGTAGCTTACTTTCTCCGCTTCAATCCCTGTATTATGAATTTGCTCTATATATTCCTCTGCTACAGCAATAACCTTCAACCTCTCTTGATCATTTAGATTGCGCATTCTCTCGAATATGTTTGCGACAATCTCAGGAGTGATTGATGCAGCTGCTGTCATAGTTGCAAGCTGTTGTATAAGTTCGTGCACTTGTTCGGTTGTAACTGGTACTTCACTCATAATATTTCTTTTTATTCGTTTTCTACAAAAATAAACACCGATGATTAAAAACCAAAAGACAAAACGAGCTTATGGCCACGCTTGCTTAATAAACTTATCTGTCTCGAAGACATCTGATGTCATGCCGAGGAACTGTTTACCAACATTGTCTGCAAGGAACTCTCGCAATTTATAGAATGAAGCGTAGTATCTGAGCGAGAACCACCGCTTACGTACACGCACCTTATCACGTTCAATGTCGCCTGGATTACCTCGCGCGACTTCCTTGCCGACTCCACGATCCTGCCATAAGCCGTAAGTCCTGAAAGCTTGTGAAAGCTCTATCTGCAGGAACTGCCCATCAGCATTACAGCGCACACCGACAACGGAGTTAAGCAACGTACCCGTATCGATGACATCGAGCAGGGTAATACGCTCCTTCCATATCTTGACCATTGTGTCATTGAATGCCAGGATAAATTTTTCCCGTTCAGCTTTAGAAGCTTCGACTGATGTGTTGACTGTTATACCCATTAGTAGAATGCTTTATTATATTCTTCCGAAAAAACACTTTCCGTCCATTCCTCGGAATTAAATCTAAGGTCAGTATATACTTCCGTTGCAATGTTGAAATAAGCACAAGCACAACCCTGTGCGAAGTATTGTTCAATTTCGTTGAATGAAATTCTCTCGTCGAGATAGATGTTATTCTCCCTCAATCGCGTCTTCTCTTTCAGAAGCACAGACATAAACTGCCTGAAAACCTCTTGCATAATCGAGAAGCATTGAGAGCGAAGATCCAAACGGTCAATTGGATATCGCATAGCAAGGAATACAGTCTTTACCCTTCGTGTGTGCGGTGAGTTGTTCAACGTCATGAATCCGTCATCCTCAGTCTGCACACACACGAACGCCTTTTGTTTCTGTGAATTGGCAAGGGCTTCCTCGAATCCTTGCAAACCGCTAACACGTGCATAATAGAAGCTATGCTGTTGGGCAAGCTTATTAGCACGTGTCAGGATGCGAAAGAAACTTTCTGCATCCCAATTAAAGACTTTCTCGTTCTCCATATCACTTCTTTGATGGATATTTACGTTCTAGTTCTTGGTAGTCTCGTGCCTTTGCGTCAAGTTCTGTGAGCGCCCTCCACGTATCCATTGCAAGAACCTCTTTTTCTTTGGTTATGTCACCGCCAGTAAGCGCACGTATCTGGGCATTCATGGCAGCTTTGACTTGCTCGCCTGTCAGAGCATTGCCTGAACCGTTAGGAATTCCGTTAAAGAAATGCTTGAACTCAGAGTTAAAGTAATTCTTCAAGGATGCCCACCAATACATAACAGAGATGCGTTCCGTGCCGTTAAGCACGATACGCCCAGAGTTATACAGTATCTTCCCCATTTCGTCAAGAAGATCATCGCGCTTAGTAGCGAGATAGCCTTGATAAAGATTATCGCACATGACGAACTTCTTAAACGGCACTTCCGAGAAATTGTGTGGTAGAGCTTCATAACGTCCAATCTTTCTGAGGTTGGTAGGATATGTAGGCATTTCGTCCAGAAACGAAAGATTGTCCATGCAAGACGCAATCAGAAGCGGTGAAGCGAGGAAATTTTTACGTCCTTTCTTCAGCATATACGAATTGCCGATCTGAGAAACGACTTCGAGATCCCCCCATCTGAAGATGCAATATGTCTTCAGCTCGTCGGAAGAAAAGCCGAGCGAAAGCAAACTGAAAAAGTATTTCAGTTTAGCTTGATTCATATCTCGCCACGATTTCGGGAGTGTAATATCTATATCCATGATAGAGATTAGGTTTTAGAGATTATTATTAAAACCAGAAGCCCTTCGATTCCTTTTCGTTTTCAAAAGTGTAGTCCTCGAAGAGGAGCGCCGTATCAGATGATGCCCATTCCGAGAAAGCTTCCGGGTTTTTCTTAATGTAATTTACCATTTTTTCGAGGTCTTCATGTGTTGGTTGTTCTTCCTTCAATGAAGCGACGATGAAGCCACGTATCATTTCAATGAGTCGTGCTTCAATGTCGGTGACGGTTGCATTAAGAAGGGACTGGCGAAGCCTGTCCATAACGGCAACCGACACGAAGTTAATAGCAATCATCCTCTGAAGACCTTGTATCTCACGAATATGCGCCTGATACCAGTTCCATGAAGGAGCATCTTCACCACACTCTGAGGATATTTCAAGGTTCTGTATGATGGTTTTACCCCATTTTCTCCCCGGCACAGAGTCCATCCACGTAGAATTACCATGCAGAACATTGACGAGCTGATTGATAGAGAGGTCACGCTCTAATAGCGTCTGTTCTCTTAGGCTAGCCACTCTTTCCTTGGATGCAGGAGCAACGTTTTGGTTAGATACTATGCCAAAACCATTAGGAGTAAGCACAAGGTCAAGGTGCGGAATTGCACGGTGAAAGGCATCCATCACGACAATGCGCTTTGCCAGCTCTTTCTGGTCTTCAGACAGAGCCGAATAAGTCGCATGGTCGCACACCTCTACATTAAGCCAGAGTTCCGCCACTTTGAGGAACTTCAGCATCTTATCATATAGCGGATTCTCACCTATGACTGACGCAAACACATTAGGAATGTATTCGAGCAGTTCAGTATTTGTTTCTATTATCATTCTTCTGTTGTTTTGTTGTTTTTGTCAATAGTCACTTCTTTTGCATCCTTGTTTTCATCAAGCGTGGTAAGCTGAATAAACGGATAGTTAGGCTTAACACCTTCCCATTTGTTCACCTGAATAATCAGGTTATGAACAAGTGAGATAAGGTCATGGTAAGGCTTCTGAAGAGCTTGTGCGATTGTATAGAGTTCTCTTTTATCAGAACCGCTGTTGTTGGTCTGAGACTTGGAAGGAACAGAGCCGACTAGGTTAGAATGAACTCGCATGGCGAAGCAAATCATGTTCACAGCTTCAATCATATCTGTTGCCCAGTCACCACCTTGTTTACTGTCTTCATCGATGCGAGTAATCTTAACATCGTGTATCTCCTTACCGTCTGGCGATACGTAGAAGTTGGCAAACAAAGCTTTTCCGCTGTTTTCCGCACCTGTCAGATAGTCTATGATTTTCGTCTTTTCCTCACGTACGCGCTTTTTTTTCTCCACATCGTCAGTAATTCCGGCAGCCCTAAAGAGCCTTTCAAAGTACTTGTCGGAGATTTCGACGAGGTACTTGATAGGTGCTGAGTTCTTAAGGTTTGCCTCTTTAGCTACGCCGATCAGATTTTTAATGTTGTACCACTTTCCACGGAAAAGAGCAGCATATGGAGGAATTGGATAGTATAGACTATCTGCGCCGGGGATCTTCGTTAGCACCGCGAATTTGGAAGACTGAGAGCGCACTTTTGTCTTGCCGTCATCGCCCACTTGCCTGCCGATGGTGATAAGGAAGTCATCGAGAGGAAAATCAGAATCAAGGAGAGGAATTTTCTCGACATCATCTTTTGTCAATCCTGATTTTCGCCAGTTGCCATATAGAATATATGGTATTCTTCCTTTCTTATCAGCAGGAGCGAAACGGCAATACGCAGCGTTCTTGCGGACCACTCTGACAATTTCCTTCTTGGCATTGAGATACACAATGCTTATGCCGAAGCCGAAATATTTCAGGTCTTCGCAAAGCCCGTAGAAATATCCTGCTATATTGTTCTTCAAAGTGAAATTGTCAACCTCCTTCCGTATGGAATCTTTCGCATTAGAGCAATCATACACGAAGCCACCGCCATAGCATATTTCAGCGTTGAACTGCATGCAAGTGGTGATGGTTTCGTCCTGCTCGACTAGATTAATGATTTCATACGGAAGGAGGTTGTCGCTGCCCCAAGGCATATAGCTATAACCTGGAGCTATTTCTATAGGAGCCAGATCAACTTCTTCGCGCCAAACATGATCTGCGTTTACCGTTAGGGCAACAGCAGACTTTCGGCTAATTTCATATACTTCCATTCCTTCCATTACAGGTAAACATTTAGGTTGTTAATTGACATAATAAGGCAGTCGCGGCATTGTCGTATTTGCCTTGAACGTTGCAGTCGGCATTTCCTTGTACCAGTAGCGACGTTATATGAGATGCTTATTGCATCGCGCCATCGCTCAACCTTACCGTCACGAGTGAGTAACACAAGGTCGCAAGGATCGCCAGAGTTGAGCATTGCCCTCATTGTTGATATGTGAACACCGTTAGCCATATGCGTTATCGTAAACGTTATTAAATATCTTTGTGACAGATCCGGAGTAGCGTACTGGTCTGTCATCCGTAAGCTTATATGTGAACTTCACGGCGTTGACAGTACCGATTTCATTCGCTTTCTCCCAAGTGGAATCCGTAACGATTACAGGCTTCATACTTCTGAATATCCATGCCGTAACTGTCTTAGCCAGAAGCAAAGAAGTTACTGTTTCTTCCATGAACGTTGGAAGAGCTGCGCTTTGCAACTGGAACGACTGTTCGACTGTCGCATCATACTTAATGCGTGAATGTCCTGAAACTGCTACAGCTTGCGTATAGCTGTTGATTTCCTTGATTGCCCCCGGCAATGCGATTGTCTCAGGGAAACCAAACTCATTTTTGAAGCTGAAGAAATTCACCAGTTCCGTATCTTCAGAACATACAACATACGATACGACTCTGTTGCCCAGTTCCATGCGGAAAGAAAGAATTTCCTTCACGTTCTGATTGACTGCTTTAGCAGCCAGAAGCAGGGAATTGTACGAGAATGTAAGAGAATTAGCATAGACCGCTATGCCAGTGAGGTCTATATTCTCTTCAATTGCCACCAGTTTTGTAGTGCCGTCGTTCAACAAGCACGCTGCAAACGTCTTTAACGTCTTTATATTATTCGGAATATTCTCGGCTTCCACGTTCAGGAATCCCACGGACTCCCCTAATGGAGAAGTCTTGTATAAAACCTTCTTGTCTGACGAAACAAGGAAGAAGTCGTTGATGTTATCCACGCTCTGACCTGTCACCATGCTTGCATAGAAGATTTTGAACGTAACTTCATCTTCTTGATCATCCCATATAACATCAGAGTCCTGCACAGTTGCGGTGACTGAACAGTTACAGAAAACGAGACCATGACGATCCATAAACGTCTTGGCAAGGTCTGCCACATCATACAGAACCATGCCATTCTCGCTAGTGAAATAATACTGGTTAATCGGAGTTTCCGAAGTCGCATCACCATCAGAGAGTACGACTTGGATAAGAACCTTATCCGCTGCCGTACTCACCTCGATGTCCGGGATGTCCGGTAAGAAGTACATCGATGATGTGACATTACCTATATCAACTGTTACCATACATCTGCAAATATAGCTTAGTCAAGACTAAGACCAAAAGACAAAAGAAGGAGCTTGAAAAGCAAGCCCCTAGTCACATCCCCCTACCATATATCCACCAGTATCATATTTCGGGAACTTCTCGCAACCGATGAAGACCGTATCAAAGGCATCTGAACCATCGGTTCTGTGTTCGAGAAGGTCTTCTTCCGTTTCAGGTTTTTTTTCAAGGGACTTATCTTTCTGGAATCCATTGCGCCCACGAGAAACACGAGCTGCCTGAATAGCAAGGATAAGATCCTCGTTGTTCTGCCTGTTGAAATGAGGTTGCAACCTCTGCCGACCTTCGAAGGCACGGTTTATAAGGAGATACTTTTCCTGATGCTTCATAGGATTTCCTATATAAACCATTTCAACTTCCCAACCGTGCTTCTCAAATTCATGCTCGATAACCCAAGCGAAATCTTGCTCATTAACGGCGTAGTTAGAACCAAGTGCCGTGGCATCGTAATATACGATGACCTTTTTTCGAGCATGATGCTTGTAGTATTCGCAGAAGTTCTCAATGAGCTTTGGTATCTTGAACTGGAACTTTACGAAAAACGACTTTATTATGTTCAGCCTACTGCCTACTGGCTGAGCAGCTACTAACCAGTTGATGTTTGCGTTGTAATCCATTCCAATGCAAATAGGCTCGTCAGGCAGGAGGTCTTTGTCTGCCCGACTATCCAGAGCCGACTCATCAATATCCGCACCCAGACCGAGACTGTCGAGATAGTCAAGGTCTGAGCTGTTGTAATACAAGCATTCTTTTAGCGAAGAATAGAAACCGTCTTTAGCAATCCCTATTTTCTTGCAGAGAATCGATGTTTGGAAGGTTAACGCTGTCAAATCGCGTTTCATTTGCTTTATGTAATTTTCGCCAAGCAGCTGAAGGTTCTCAATAGACGAGTATTCCTTGTAATAGACTGCCACCGAGCGCATTTGGTTGAGACTCTTATCGAGCCATCTGAGTTGCGTTCTAAGACGGCGAGGAACATCTTTCTTTTCTTCCCGGAGCTGACGGATACGTTTTTTCAACTCCCAGATTTCCGCGATGGTAGCCTTGATGCACTCGATAAGATCCTTATCCATCTTATCCTCATAATGAAGAAACCATGAGCCTTTCTTAGTCTGAGGCATATCAGACAGGATCATGAGCGAGTGATTAAACGAGTGTTTTCCGAAGTAGCTTTTGATTCCACCATTAGCAGGAAGAGTTTCTTCCTTTAGTTTCTCGTAGTCAATGAACTTTGCTTCATCGACTAAGAGCCATGACAAAGTGAGAGAGTTTGAAGATCCTGGTCTGTCCTGCGATATAAGTATAGCTACAGAGCCATTGTAGAAGGATATTACATGCTCGTAAGATACTGGCTCTGTTATAGGCTTACGGAAATATTTAGGAGGGCGTTTGCCGATTACATAATGCACATCCTTGATGAACCCCCATCTTTTCCAAGCTGCAAGCAGTCCCGGAATGGTGTTAGTCAATCCGTGCTTGTAGGTGGGGACAACGATACCGCCAGTAGATCCTGGCATTCGTTGCATATTCCTCAGAACGAAGGGAGCAGCGATCGAATCTGTTTTTCCAGTTCGACGTCCGGCAACGATTACTGTTGTATTCGCGCCAATTAGCTGCGTAAGCCTCTGAGGATCGTTAAAGTAAACTTTCTTAAACTCCTTCATCATCGTCCTCCTCTATAGTTTCGTAGTCATCAAATAACTCTTCCTCTTCCAGATCAGGCTCTTCATACTCTACATCGAGAATATCAATCGTTTCCTTGCTGTACTTATCAATGAGCTGACGGATGCGGTCTTTTATTCCCGGTGTCTTATTGATGCCGAGAACCGAAGGATCATCCGTTGCTGTGAAAGGTTGAACAACAATCATGTCGAATGGAAGTTCCTTATCCTCATCGTCCGCATCGATACGGTTATACTTTCCGTAAGATGTGGCAGCACGTTCCATTGTCTTAGTGTCTTTCCTAGCTTTAGCCATCTTATATGTTTCGAGAATCATCTCATTGAACTTCCAACGTGCGAAGTCGCGAGCCGTTTTATGGAAGTTCGGGAGTATAGCCTTGATGATTCCGAGATCTTCGTATGCACGTGTCTTCTCCACGCCATGCCTTGACATGAGCACAGAGACGAAATCACGGTCAGAAGAAGAAGGATTCTCTAGGATCCAGTTATACATATCTCGCAAACGGAGAAGCCTTTCGGCTTGCCGTTGCGCATACTTCTCCATCAGTTCCTCTTTCGGAGCAAAGAGGTCCAGTTTGCAAATGTCTATGATATTAGGTTGGCTCATTATTCATCATCCTCCATATCTAAAAGTGCTGCACGGCAGTTTTCGAGAGCAAGCGGAGAACCGACTTTTGCCAGCTCAATCTCCTGCTTACGGAGTAAGAGCTTTGTTGCGTTCTTACCTGAGAAGTACGCAATGTTAGCCGGGCTTTCAAGCATCATTATGTCCTGATGCAGCTCCTCCTTCGGAAGTTGCAGGATAGAGGCAATCTCTGTTATTGTCATATAGACAGAGGCCATCTTACGGATATTCTCCAATTGCTCTTCGGTATAAGTCATAGAATGGAATGCTATGGTATGTTATAAGATCCTGAATCTGTTCAAAGAGAGTATTGAAAACATTGTTTTCGGTACTGACTATCGCAGACTCGTATCTGTTTCCTCTGGTGAGGTTCTGTGAAGTCACGACGGAAACGTTTTGTCCTGACAATGACTTTACGAGCAGTATCTTGGAATGGTTGTCTGCGATATACGCATCTTGTACCACTTCCTTGATGAACTGCCATAGATTTATAGTTTTCTGTGTAGCTTTTCGGTCTAGCAGAACGGTAATAGAATGTATGCTCTCAGACTTTTTCCGCATAAAATACAACCTTCTCAGAAACTCTTCCGAGATAGAAAAGGTAGTCATCCACACGTCCGATTTGCCGACTTGCTCTAGAATCCATTCCAGAACGTCGGCAACCTGAATTGTGTTAGTAAGATATGCTTGTGTTGTGTTGTCTGAGAGAAAGAGAGGTCTGAGATAATATGTTATATCAGCCCTCCTTTGCATCTATAATACCCATTTCGGTGAGTTCTTCAATCAGCTCCGCTGAAGGATTGATGATCTGACCGAGTAATTCGAGAATCTGCTGCTTCTTTTTTTCCGTAGGCTTTTTCTTGTATTGCCCCTTTGACATTATCAGCATACGGAAAGCGTTGAGTGAACGCTTCTTTTCTTCTTCAGCAAGCTGCTCTTCTGCATCTTCTGGTTTTGCCCCGTATTGGTCGTAAGCTTGCCAGTTCTTATGCATCTGCTCGTCTTTTTCTATGATGTCTTTCAAGAAGGGATATTGCTCGGCATCGAGGCAAGTAACCTTATCGTCAAGCACGAGCTTACGCAGTTGCACATGATCTTCGCGCATAGCTTGTAGAAGTGAAAGATTCTCGGTGTAGAGAGCCTTGATTTCGTCAGGCAGCGAGTCATGATCAAAACGCTTACCACGGCTTTTGTTAGCCGTATATTTAGAGCCATCGAGATTACGCTTGTGTGCAATCTCGGAAACCTTTTCGCGCATGACAGTAACCTGAGCGTGTTCAACAGCTTTAGCCTTAGCCTTGACATATTTTTCTAGCTCATAATCTACGACACCGCTTTTCGCTACGAGGTTGCGCATCACGTTAGCGTACTGAATCTGATTAGAAGTCACTTGGAGCATCATCATAGCTCCTGCTTTGTAGTCCCTCTGGTTCTGAGGAACAGCCAGCCATTTCTGTATTTTTTCTAACATATTATAATTTGTTATTAATTCCTGCGAAGAATATTAGGTTCTTTTTTCTTCCACCGAATGCACGTTTGATAGATGCAAGCGTAGAGCCAGTAGTAACAATATCATCAAAGACGATGATGTTAGGTTCTTCCGGCACTACCGAGAGAGAAAACGTGGCATTCATCCTTCGTCTTTGCGTACATTGCATTATGTCCTCGTAGAAGTTTATGTTCAGAAGCTTTGCAAGCTCAAAACATACGAGAGTGGCGAAGTTCCGTTCAACGTGTCTTCTGCGAGGAGCGGTAATGAGGCAATAGCCACCAGATCGAAGGTCGCTACCGATAACATTCCTAATGGTCTCATTCATGTGAATAGCGAACACCTTAACCATATTGTCATCATCCTTAATATCTGAAAGGAGTCTGCCGTATAGAGTCTTTTTCCAGATGGAGATGAAAGAAACACCGCATCGAGGTGATATCTTAAGAACATAGTTCATGTCACATCGTGCAAGAACCTTGTCGCTATTCCATGCTTTGCGACCTTTGTTTTCGAAAACGTTATGCTCTGCTTTCTCATCTGAGACCATAGAGGGAAAAGAATCAGCGAGGACGTCTGAAACCTCTGGAACGTCCTGCACCTCGTGCAAGAGTCCTTTGACCTCGACATCCTCGCCTTCACCGACATATATAGAATTCCTATTCATATAGGAACATTAGTTACTGACCGCCACCACCTACAACTTCGTTAATAGTTCCATCAGCTGTTACGATCTCACCTTCATAGAAAGGAGAAGGAACAACGTCGGTTGCCTCTACGTTGATAGTCGTAGAAGCTGTGCCGGTAGCGCCCTGACCGAGGTCCTGGTTTACTGTGCACTTGATGTCGTACATCTCAGAACCAGTAACACGATACTTGCCATCAGCCGTTTGGCAAATGAATACGTTATTGCTGTTGTTCATGACAGAAGCAAGAACGGAAGCATCTTCGCCAGTCCCCGGATGCACGACTGTAAGTTTGTTAAGCTGTGTCTGTGATGGATATTCACCCTGTGGCTCTGAAGTATGTGATGACTTATCTGGAAGAATGTCAATGTACGACCAGTTAGCACTCTCAGCAAGTGTAAAACTGCCTGAGTATTTGGCAGTCGTCACCTGACCGATTGTGTTTTTTGTAAGCGTAGGCCATGCTACAATCAACTTCTTGTTGATGTAGTAGAGTCGCTTGCGGATGCCGGGGAGGACGGGAGTACCCTCGCACCAATCCACCGATTTTTGTAGTGAATCACACGTATTTGGCATAACTTATAATATTTTAGAGAGTTACACATTAGCCCGGATTGTTAGAAGGCTGAGCCAACTTGATAGCCTTGAACATACGAGCGTCAACAGTTTCAAACTCAACGCCAAAGAACATACGCATCTCGAATGTAAGTGTATCTGGCGCATACTTACCAACATTAACACGCTCTATGTCTCCCATCTGATCGACACCAACAAGAATGTTTGACTTAGGTGTGATGTGGATGTATTCAGAGTTTGCCTTGCCAACGATAGGAACGAGTTCACACTTACCCTGAGAACCTTCAAGATAAGTTTTTTCGAACTCTCTATTGTAAGGAAGCGCACCATGATTTGTCTGGTAGCTATCACAATAAGCATCGTAGATGTCCTGAGAAATGAGCATCTTAACAGCTTGACCGCGAAGTTCATCGCTACATGAACGGTAATAAGCTTTCAGCTCACTCTCTGCGTTAGCAGATGATATCACAGAACTTGCCTCCAGATAGTTGTTCTTGTTAGTTGTAAGATTTCCTGCTGTCACGTCTGCTGCCGTAATTGTATCGAAGCCGTCAAACAATTTGTTTGTCGTAGTACCGTTCGCATCGCGAACAGCGGTGAACAGACAACTGTTAAGCTTTGCACCAATCTGATTTGCAATGAGAGCAAGTGTGAGCTTTGCCAGATCAGTATTTTTTAGAGCTTCACCACTTGCCTGAGAAGCGAGGTGTCCCAAGACAGTAGAGATTGCATCATTTGGCTCAAAGTCAGCATTGACAGAACCAAAGTACGTTTTCAACTCGCGCCAAATTGTCTGCAGATTTGCATCTTGTTTTGAATTTGGAACGTATGGGCGAAGTTCAACATTGACACCAGCCTGACCAACACGCTGAGCATAGCGGATACCAGGGCGAAGTGTCATGTGCTTCAGGGAAGACTGAATTCCCTGTATAGGCATCATAAGCAATTGTTTACGATAGGTAGTCGCAGACTTGTCGAAGTCATTGACACCAAGAACAGTTAGACCTTTAGACATAGTTATTCGAACATTTTAGAAAGTTTGCTTGCCTCGGCAAGATTTGAAAGGAAGTCATTATCTTCTTCCTCCCCTTTACCATTACCACCGCCATTGTTGATGACAGAGGTAGGATCATCGATAGGCTTCTTCTGGAGCTCTTCGATGGTTGACTTGAGCGTTGCATTCTCGTTAGCGAGTGCAGTAATCTGAGCTTGCAAACTCTCCAAGGTAGGCTGCTGCTGCTGTTGCTGCTGCTGTTCCTGAGATTGCTGCTGTTGCTCTTGCTGTTGAGACTGCTGCTGTTGCTGCTGAGACTCCTGCTGCTGTTGCTGCTGATTGTTGTTCTGTTCCATATTCTTTGATTTAAAGAGTTTTGAGAGTTTTGCAAAAAGTGATTCCTCTTCATGCTTAAGCATTGAAGGGATTGGAATACCCGCTTCTTTGAACTTGTCTTCCATAGAGGATGTAAGAACAACCTCCGACTTCTTTTCCTCTGTCTTGATGACTTCATCAATAAAGCCATACTCTTTGGCTTCGTCTGCGGTAAGCCACAGTTCCTTAGACATGAGAGAAAGCAGCTCGTCTGTTGTCTTGCCAGTACGCTTGGCGTATGCCCTTGCGACTGCAATATCAACCTTCATTGAGTTCTGACGAGTATGTTCAAGTTTTTCGATATGCTCCTTCAGTTGTTCCTCGTTCATGGAAGCCCATTCAAAGACAGTCACGCTGCACTTGTGAATCAAGTATAGCGCATCCTCTTCCATTGCTACGTGCTTGGCTCCCAGAGCTGCGATGGTAGCAGCTGAAGCATTCATTCCTCTGAAGGTGACTGACACGTCACCGTGGTTTCTGAATGCGGAGGAAACCGAAAGACCAGTATGAGTATAGCCTCCAAGCGAGTCAATGAGGACACACACGGGACTATCCTTCTTTTTATTCAGGACGTAATCGATGTAATCGGAATCGAAGTCCCAACCACCGACAAAGCCCTTTAATGTTAGATCGTAAGTCATATTATATAATGTTTATATTGCAAATGTACTTATACAAAGCACATTTGCAAAAGACCTTACATATAGCATTCTATTGGAGTAAAAGCGCTTTTCATACTGATTTCATAGGTATGCACTTTCGGATCTCCGTTAGGAGCGCCCGAACTCGAAGAGCGTCCAACCATAGGCATCCGCACGTCATCGCCAAGCATGAAAGCCCGTCCGTCTTCCAGTTCTACGGCATAGCACCAACCAATGAGCGGTAAGTCATTATTCGATCTGAAGGTAAGTTTTGCCTCTGATACTTTGCCGTTATTCTCTACTTTAGTAGTCGCTGTGAGGATGGGAACGCCAAAGAACTGCACTTTGTTCCTGCTGTAAGGACAAATAACCTTTTGTTTCCCGGCTGCCATAAGCTCACAGTTCCGAGGCGCAAGTGCGTGAGGAAAACGGATGATGTTTCTCACTCCCGGATAGTTAGTTTGAATATCTGCCATATTGCTAAGATTTTAATTATTATTTTTATTTCAACCTTGTGACATTCAGCGTTTTAAGTAACGGTTAAAAAAGATTAAAAAAGTCATTATTTAACTTTTATTAACTCGAAACACTTTCCGCTATTCGCCTGTTATAGGCTTTGCGGATTCGGTAGTACATCTGACGTATGGATTCCCAGTTAGTATCTCCTCTCACTCCGCTGATGCCGTGTTTCTCCATGAATGCTGAGATAGCGTCACCAATATCCGCTTTGCAATTTTCCAAGGTATGCAGCTCTTTCCACATTTGAATTTTGAAGCGGTTCTGAATTGCTGACTCCAGGGCATCGACGGCTTTAGGTGGTAGGTAGTTGAACTTACGGACATCGAGAGTCTTGTACGTGGGGATATATACAAGACAGTTAGCATCTGGAATGCACTCAGCATTTTCAGGTTTCTCCTTCAGAAAGTACTTAACGATTGTTGATTCATTACTCTCCTTGATAAGTCTCACCGGGTAGTTACCTCCGTTTTCATGGATAAACCACTCACGGAGGTAAGGCGTAAGCTTGATTGCGATTGTGTAGTCTGACATAGTGGTAACAGTTATAGGTATTCGATTGATTGTTTATTGGTGCAAAGATACAAAAAAATAAACAAAACACTTTATTAAAATAAACAAAATATTGATTGAAACACCAATATTTACCTATTTCCGTCATTTGGAGCGCCCGAAATCTGAGGGCGCAACGCGGTTTCCGCAATTTCGACAAAAAGAAATCCCCTCCCGAAATGGGAAGGGAATTGTTTAACAATGGCTGAAATCATGATATTTGAATGCTTTCGGTTCTGAACTTAGTCCATTGCTCTAGGTAGTCAGATATTGTGTCGGCATCCTGTAGCAATGTGCTTTTGTATTCATAACCGCCCTTATAGGCGATAGTTAGTTGTACCCCTTCATTATTTAGGCACATGTAAGAGAAATTGTAACTAATCTCCCAGTCGATTTGAAGTTCTTTAACCTCTTTGCGGAAATTGGAAATGTCATTTCCTATGTTTCCAATGATGATGATTTTATTCATAATGCAGCTTGTTTAAGATTATGTCGAATTGTTTCCCTAGAAACTTTTTTTAAATCAAATGAAAAGAAATGACTATTGTTGTATATTTCTTCTATGCTCTTTCCTCTCTTCTCAAATTCTTCATCTACTGCAAGAAAGCATTGTCTCTTGCAATAAGGATTATATACTGATATCATTTTCCATTTTGTCATTATGTGCCGATTATCCGTTATTCGGGAGGGCTGAATTGTTTATATTGCAAAGTTATTAATATTCTTTCGGTTTCCAAGTGTTTACCGCCACTAATGGCGGTAAAACACATATCCACTATCTTCATAATATCCATCATATCCCAAATCTCGTGCAAACTTTTCGTAGTCGAAATATGTCTTCGCGAACTCCGGGAGGTCGTAACATTCATCCACAAACTGCTCCGCATAGTCTTCTAGGCTGCCATATTCGCCCATATAATCATCATCGAAGTGGTCGAAATCATCATCAGAGAAAAGATTATACCATACAGAAAACGCTTCGCCATTCTCGGAATATTTTTCGTACCATTCCATTATCTTCTCGAATGTATCACGCCCGAAACATTCTGAATACATAGAACTTGGGAAGCCTTGGAAGTCTTGAAACATAAACTCTGGGTCTTCCTCGTCCTTGTGTATCTCACGGCACACCTCATAGAATGTGTCGTAATCCTCACACGCTGAAAGGCTAATCCATTTGCCGTAAATAGAGCCTTCATTATACTTGCGATATGTGCCGACGTAAACCATCGGGTCATCCTCATTGTCAGCGAGGTAGTCAGATATGTTGAGAGTGCAAGAGCTCTGAGAACCTTTTTCAATTTCGGATGCAACAGGCATTGTTGGTAGGATGCTGTTGCCGTTGACTGTGTTAAGAACTGAATTTTTCATATTACTTTTGTTTTAATTGTTAGACATGCCGATCATGCTTTCGCTCGATCACCTTTTTCGATGCCTAACAACTGCGCTGAAAGTTCTCAGGGCAAGAGATAGCGGTAATTATTTTCCCTTGTGGTGGGCAGATTTGCCAGAATGGGAAATCTGAAAATAATTGCCGATACGCCCTTGACTACAGAACTAGCGTAGTAACTTTGCATCGAAAAGGGATTGGGCGCATCATCGACACGTCAATTAAAACAAAAGAAAGAACACGGTCAACATCAGGGAACCATCATACTACCAACACGAAAATGCCAGTAGCAGACGAATCATAAAGAATCATTCACTCATTTTATCTACTAGTTCTTTGAACTTAGGAGATACGTTGTAGGCTATGAATAGCGCTACAGCAATAATAAAATAAACAATAGCTTCCATACTTTTAAATTAAAATTATAACATACTTGGAACTTCATCAGAGAGGATCATCACATTATGAGTCCCCCATTTCTGTTCTTTGAACTTAACACCTTTATTTTTGAGGACGGCTTTAACCGTTGAGTAGAAGAGATTGCTAGGCATAGGCTCTAATTGTTCTTTGAAGTATTCCTTCAGAACATCTTCAATACAATCTGTAATACCGTTCAGAGAACCATCACTAAGCCCGACGGCAATTGTTCTTCTGACTCCGAGGTTAAAGCTGCGCCTCCAGCCTTTGTCTGGATCATACCAGTTGTCAACCTCGATTGCGCCTAACATAGGCAAAAAATCCTCGTAGAGTTGTGTATATTCTAATGCTACTACCATAATTGAACCAGTTAAAAATTTTACTTCAATAAACTTTTTGTGATGCAAAGTTATATATAATAAAAGAAAATACAAAATTTCTTTGCGATAAAATTTTATTTTGGCTAAATTTTTAACATTTTAAGTTTGGTTTATATTTATTTTATGTGTAAATTTGCATCGTATTTAAGTTTTGCCATAATAAAATATTTGAATATGAATTTGAGAATAAAGAAGATCCTGAAAGAAAAAGGTCTTACAGCTGCACAACTTGCAGACAAACTAGGCATAACACATGGTGCTATGTCGTTAACAATAAACGGGAATCCTACGCTTTCCACTCTGGAGAAGATTGCCGAAGCTTTGGACGTGCAAGTTGTTGACCTTTTCGAGAACAAGACCACAACAGCCAACTGTCCGCATTGTGGAAAGCCAATCAGCATAGAATTGAAATAGAATCACCTTTATTTAAAATGAACAATAGTTTCATAACAGAAGAGGTTTGCCTGTGAAGGTAAGCCTCTTTTTATTTGGGTTTGCTATTATAATTGCAATGATTGCTATTATAATTGCAATGATTGCTATCATTTGCCCAGTACCGGGGAAATGTTAGTAACTCCTATGTGATTCCCAAGTGATTCCTATGTGATTCCCATTTTCAATAAGAGCAACATAAGAGCAGCATAAGAGGAAGAACGGATTTACAACGGATGAAGAACGGAGGAAGAACGAAGGCAAAAAAAATGCCCTACCATATTCTGGCAGGGCAGTATTATTAATAAAAAAAATGTTTACTTAGAATGTCGCAAATGACAATTTCTCTTTAATTCTGTTCATGGTAGTTCTCAACTTCTGATATTGCATTTCGCTTGCTACTGCATGTCCAGAAGCATACTGGCGTAGTTGAGACTTGTTGATTCCTGCTTCATCAGCAATTTTGCTGATATTAAAGAAAGGAAACATGCTAAAGAACGACTGAATATCATACTTGTATGTAATTTCGAATTCAGGAGTTTCGATACCATCCTCTGCGTTCATTTCCTTCATTTCTTCATAACACGCAAGCATATCCTCTCGTGCCTGTTCTGCTGTCTCACCATAGCCTGCAATACCATAGTTGCCCAGATTCTCTGTAATACTGCATGAATACATTCCGTCTGGAGTCATTTCCATGATGGCTGTTACTGGCAATTTCATAATTGTAGTTGTTAAGTTGTTAATTTGTTGATGTTTAGCTAATATTCGAGTAGCAAGTGGCGAGGAGAGTCTTTCGACTCTCCGATTGCTTAATCACCTAGCAATATTCGCCTTGCTTCTTTAACAATCCTGTTAGATAGTTCCTGACTCTGGTGTCTTGGAATTGGATATTTAGCTCCTGTTTTTGGGTTTGTCCAGATGTCATGTCTACTACCGTTTCTTGCTATGAAGCAGCCTGATGCGGTTAATTCCGCGCAAAACTGTTTGGTCTTCATATCGAATTTTGTTAATTATTAATTTTGTTACTGCAAAGATAACGAAAAAGTTATGAATACGCAAACTTTTTCGTTATTTTCTTTAATTTTAGGCGTATTTTTAACATCTTTTAAACATTTCTATAAAAAAAACATGGAAAAACATACACAAAACCTATATTCTTATTATGTTACTTTAATCCCTAAAAAGTAAAAAAAGGAGAAGGCTATGATGCCTTCTCAATTTTCTTTGAGCTTTTCTTAGGAGCTTCGAGCTGATCACAGATGGCGACTCTGTGTCCTGCTCTGATAAGCTTCGGGAGATAGCTATCAAGAGCATGGTGAGGAAAGCCAGCCATCTTGCGCTTGTCTCGTGTGTTGAGCGTGAGAGTGATGCCGAACCGAACAAGTGATTGACCAGTAGTTTCATAGCCGAAAGAGATAAAAAGCAGTACATCTTCAGGCTTTTTTTGTAAAAAATAGGCTTGCAAAAGGCTAGTGATGCATAAAACTCGAAAAATATTGAAAAAAGTTATCTTATTATGCCACAATAAGATAGCTATTTAGGCATTAAGAAAAATACGTTTTTTGAAAGGTTTGCGAGTGACCTCACCTAAAAACAAAAAAATAGTGTACTTGTGTACCCTCTTTTCGTAAAATACAGAAATACAACAAGTTAGAGAAAAAACCGCAAACACTCTCGTTTTTTTTCGTCGTCAAGCATAGTGCGCACAGCAAAGCACACACGTTTTGAAAAAAAAGTGTTTCGCTAAAACATTAATTATAAGCAAATTAAATACAGTACAGTACAAAAGTACAGTTTTTTCACTACTTTTATAAGAGGTCATTCAAAAAAAAATAATATATAAAAAAAAGTCTCTGGCTTCTTGCGTAAAGTCAGAGACCATGTTATTCCCAAAATACAACCCTCCAAACGGTAGAAAGATAAAAGGTCGGCTAATAGTCGAAAAGCGACGTTTGCCGATATTCCCAGATAGCGAGCTTTACAACCTCGGCTACTTCTGGAGGCCATACCTTTGAGAATGTTTCCCAGAGGTATGAGAGCATTCCTATGATTGCTCCACGTTCTGACTTGTATAGACCGTTCTCAGAAGTCGGCTCTATGTTGTACCTCTCTTCACCTATATGGCAGTTATGCCCTGCCACGCAATATGTGAAGCCGTCTTTGTTGTAGTTTCCAATGATGACTTCAATCACATTGTGTTTGTCTTCCAGAATGATTTTCTTGTGGATGTTTTCAAGCGGATGATCCTGCTTGCATCCCGGAATTCTAAGATTTTCGAATTTAGTCATATTATTTGCTTTAGAAAAAAGTCACCTTCATAGTAGGAATATCAAACTCTTTTTTCAGTTTGATGCTTATATATTCAGCTGTAACGGCAAGCCTTCCCAGAGGTTCATCATCATCATCTCTGGTGTCTATGTCTATCTGGAAACTGCCGTCAGGCGTTTCGTAACACATAATGTTATAAAAGAAGCTGTCCATCTCAAAGAACTCAGCTTGTACTTTTTTATTCTTGCAGAATTTCTCTCTGTATGCTGTCAATATTCGGATATGTTTCATAGTCATTCCTCCACTTCATCAGTTGTTTCTATTGCTGACTGCAATATTTTTTTTCTTGCTTTTTCATATTTACTTTCTCTAAAAAAACATTCTCCAAGTTTGTTTTTTAATCCTTTTTTGAGTTCTTTACATTTGACGGTACGCCCGTGACCCATCTGTAGACACATCCATTTGGTTACTTCTTTATCGAACATGTGAAAGTATTTTGTGAAAAAGAATTTATTATTCTCGTATACAGTTAGCTTGTAATAAGCTAATTGCTCGAATTCTTTCATATATTCGTCATAGCTTTTCCTTTTTCTGCTCATATCATTCCTCCTTCTTCATTTGTTTGATTTCCTTCTTTTGGATAAACTTCAAACCTGCTTGGGCTATATCAAGGATATTTTCGAATCTGTCATCCTTGTATGCTTGCATTGCCAGAGCTGCGCCTATGTTCAGAGGGCTACCGGCACAAGCAGCGCCGAACATCTTTTCTTCCTTGAACCCGATAAGTAGGAAGTTCATTCCGCTTTCTTTATATTCCTTGAACAGAAGCATCTGAGCTTCGTCAAGCTGTTTTATACCTGTTTTCTGCATATTCACCTCCTGTAACTATTGCCAGTTTGGAAATCATTATTGTGTGGAAAGGTTTTAGAAGGTGATTTCTTCACGCCGATTTTTTCCTCTGGGAATACATCAGCCATCTTTCCACCGATAGTTTGTACTTTGATCCATTGCTGCCACCAGTGAGCAGCTTTTGCCTTTACCTTTGGATCACTGTTTATCAAGTTTACAAAAACTTGTTCTTCTATAGCGTTAAGGCCTTCTCCGAAAAGACGCTTACGCAATAAATATTCATATATTTTCATAGCTTGATATATTTATATTCAATATTTTTCCACTTATATCCTATTATTGGCGCATTTTCGTTGATAAATTTTTCAACACCTTCTACGTCATTATCAGAGAACGCTTTTCTTTTTACATAACTCAGAAGTTTGCATCCTCCAGATGGATTGTCTTCTTGCCAATATCGTTCAATTATTATCATATTCAATCCTCCTTCTTTTAACTAGCCTTTAGCTTTTCCACAATTGTTTCTGTATCTTCATCCCAAATGGAAATAGCGATAGCAAGGCTAAGTAAATTTATATCTTTGAATTTCATTCTTTCTCCTCCTCGAAATGTTCCTCAAACCCTTCTTTACTGAATGATATGTAGCCATCAAACAGCAAATATCTTTTTCCCATTTTTTCTACGTTATATGTCTTGCCAACTTCAAAACATTTAGCCCATCCAAACGTAGCTTCTTTTATACATTTTGCTTTCATAGCTTATCCTTATTTGATTTTACCTTTGTATCTACGAGTCTTAAGGATATTACCTTCGTTTGCATCTCTATATATTATTCTTACTTTTACACCTGCTAATTTTTTTATAACAGGTGTGGAAATTCCAAGCCTATGCTTTCTGGCTTGATTTCTAATCAACCTACGCAGTTTCCTAGCCGTTAGTAGATTATTATATTCTGATGCTGACATTTTCATATTTCTATTTCAAATTTTATTCCGCACAACTTCATAGCATGTTGAAGTTCATGAACGTAGTTACATTGTACTCTTACGTGTACTTTTCCTGTGTCATTTTGATGTATTTCCAACTCATGTTTGAAGTCACCCGTGAAAATATCATCGTAATAATGCCACATGATTAAAGGATTGTCCCCGAAATTTCCTTTCTGTGCCCATTTTTTCTTTATGACAAATCCATTCTTTTCAAGTATCTCAGGAGTGATAGGAACAGGATCTAATTCATGTTCAAAGTGTCTTTCCCAACATTTTAAATTTTTCAGCCATACACCACCACCTTCAATTTCGCTGACAGTTGTATTAATGTTGTGAATGGTGGAATGTACCCAATCCCCAATCATCACTTCGTTATTTTTAATCATAATTTCCTCTTGAATTCAATTATAGGGTTAATATAGTCTGTATCATACAGCCAATCTTTATCCTTACTGTCGTTGTCAAATCCGACAATGGTATAAACATATCGTTTGCCCTTGGCATAGTATATAACTTCCATTCCTATCTCGATAGGATATATATAGTTACCATCTTTGTCAAAACATTCTACGAATGTCTTATACTCATGATCTCTGCCAAGCATTACCCGGTAGTTATACCAAACTTTCTGTCTGAATGGCACTTTGTAGTATTTTGCCATCAATTTCCTTATGAATTTTATCATTTGGCTTTAACTTCTTTAAGTTGATTTTTATGTTCTTCGCAAGCATTGATAAGTACGTTTAGACTATCAATGAAAAAATCCACATCCTCTTTTTCTTCCGCTGCTATAATGCCAACTTCGATTTCTTTAGATTGGCTACTGTAGTAAACATTTCTGAGAAAGTTTGCTGCTCTTTGTATTGCTTTTTTTTTCATACATAATCCTCCGATTATAAAATACCATTTTCAGAACCTTCTCGTGTAGAGACGGTAAAATATTCAAAGCCGTTTGACTTATCCATTCCTCCAATAAACACATCCTCTTTGTTGTGTTGGATAAAGTCAAAGAATGAGAGTCCGCGAGCATTTGGCTTTCTTGCGTTCAAGTCGAATTTCTTCATTCTGCAATACAGTTCTAACTTAGTTCTGAAGTTGTTTGCGGTAACTCCAAACTTATTGTCTGTGAACTCAGAATGATAGGCATTATACATATCCTTGCGCTTGATTCGCATATTAAGATGTCCTGCCGAATCATCAAAGTAAGTTTCAGCCCACTGGTGGAATGCCGAACCCATCTGCTGAAGGAGCGTCCTCTGAATAATATCATTCATCGGTGGTTGCAAAGCACCCTGACCGATACGATACCATGACTCAGCTCTGGAACGTAGATAAAGTTGATTGCATTCGCACATCAGGTTGTCGAATAGCATCCATTGATCATCATCCCAATCGACGAAGAACGAATGCCCGAAATCATCTATCGGACGGTGAGCATCGTTGTAGAAGTCTGAGAATGACATGAACGTGATACGTTCCATCGAACTCCTGTCCGTAGCGTTGATGGCGTGGTTAGTTGTGATGTAGAACTTAGGCGATTTCTCCTGTCTGATGGTATATCTGGCCATTCCTTTAGGGTTGATCTGAAGATCACCAGTAATGGCGAAGAAGAAACGTCCGAAGTCGAAATTCACCTTCACGTCATCGAGGAATATGTTACGAGTTTGTGGAGTAACGTTTGAGTATAGGAAGTCGTCATCATTCTTGGTATTTCGTCCGTCGATAGTTGTTTGTTCCATCATCTGATTCAGAGCCATACCTATGAGAGACTTACCAGTACGTCCATTAGACTGACCGATGTCACCCATCTGACCATCCATAGCGATGACTGCCTTCAATTCCGTTTGGTATTTGAAATCATTAAGCAAATAGCCGATAGATGTAATCTTGTTAAGCAAGTGCTGATTCCAGAGGGCTTTCTCTTCTTCTGTCACGTAGTCCTGTTCGCTCCAGAAGTTGGATGTATTAATGAGGAACTTCAGGAATTCGCACCTTTCACCTTCAGGTGTAAGCTTGATTTCAAACTTTCCGTTAGGCAGTTTGTTTACTGACTCGAAGATATTACAACGACGGAAATTGCGCTTGATGATTTTGTCTTGCCAGATAACGGCATGCTGCTCTTTCACCTCTATTGAGTCTGCTGTGACTTCGATGCAAGCGTTGTCATAGTAGAACCTTTGATTAATGTCTGAGAATACATCGAAATTGTCGTCTATCATCTTCAGAAGTGAAAGCTTGCCGTTGCTCATGATATACTCAACCTTGGACGAGAAATATTCTTTTACGTCCTCGTCCTTGCAGTTGTCTTCTACGAAATGGTAAACGAAGTTCCTTATCTCGTTGATACCGCTTTCTTTTACAATGTTGTCCTCGATGTGGACAAACTTGTAATCGTCTTTTGCAAGGTCTGCGGTGTGAATTCGGTAGAAACCGTTAGCTGCAACGAATTTAAGCATTTCGCGATTGACGAAGGAAACAGTCTTTTTCCCTTTATCATCGATGTCCACATTCCACAGTTCCTTATCTGAGTCGTACTTGGTCGCAATTTTCAGCTTTCCATCTTCCACATAATATGTCATGTGGTTGATGCGGAAGCGTCCCAGAGGTTCAAGCTTCTCACGATAACGCTCAAAGAACTTCTCAGGCTCACGGAGATTCCAGAATGAATCTATCTGGTAGTCTGATAGCGTGGAGATCTTATGAATGTTAACATAGGTGGCTTTACCGTCATGTGCAAGCATTGCTTGCTTGATGTCGGTTGCAAGAAGTTCCTCTTTCCCTTTGAGCGTGCCACATAGTAAATCGTCAATACCTTTTTCTTCTGCCTCGTTCTCGTTGATGTGGCCGATGTAAACATCAACAGATACGTTTACGTTTTGCATTGACTCAACGTATGTACGGAACTTCTTGGCAGCTCCAGCAAATGACTTAGGGCGTGTGTCAACCATTTCGTTGGCTGACAACGAGCTTGATAGGTGATCCCAATCGCTATCAAATAGCAGAACCACTTTCTTGATTTGACACCTCTGCACCAAGTATTGGAGATCCTGGATTACTCCAGTTTCCTTGTTCCCGATGTTGTTTATTCCTTGTATGGCAATAGATGGAATGCCATGCTTACATGCTTTCTCGGCTTTTTTCTCTCCTTCTTGGATTATAAGTGTATCGAGTGGCGTAGCGTTCTGATAGTAGGTTCTGATTAGCTGTGGAAAATAGAGCTTCGACTGTGCATTAGGCGGAGTTTGGTATTTTATACCCTTCCCCTTTGCGTTCTTATGTAAATCAGGATTTGACCATCTCACACGCACATAATCCTTCTGTCTTCCTGCTGCTCCTCTAGATGCGTATTTTACAAGATCTCCTTGAAGGTCGTAGTAGAAGATGAGCATTTCATCATCTTTGAGGTTGAAGGTCCAGGTTGTGGTATCGTATCCACCTCTGACGAATGTCGGAATGCGTATTTCGCTTCCGTCATTACCTTTTACTGTTGCTGTTACGTCTTCTACAGTAAGACCTGAAGCTTCAAGCTGTCTTTCACAGAAGGATTTAGTTCGCTTTTTGTGAGTGACTGGCTTTGGCTTTTCCTCTTTTTTAGCTTTTGTCTTTTTAGGTTCTTCCTCTATTAGGTAATTAGATTGCTCTGCAACATACTTCACGGCTTCTGGAAATGTAAGATTATGGAAATACATCACGGCATCTGTGGCAGAAGAAAAACCTTTTTCGCAAGCATGGCAATAAGCAGCGGACTCAGCAAGACCGCCTTTAGGCTTGTACGTCACAAGACCTTTGTTTTTGCCTGACTTTCCGCAGAATGGGCATACACGGTATTTGTGAATGCCGATTCCTTTCAGGTCTGGTATGAACTCCCTGATGTCAGCCAGGGCGTTCATCTTTTTAACTTCTTCTTTGTCGTACATGGTTGTTGTTTGGGTTTTTACAAATTGTGGGCGCATACGTACCGAAACGTTACACCATCGAACGGAGGATTTATATAACTCTACTAACCTAAACAATGTTTGAGAGTTCGATGTGTTGCGCCCTTGTCTGCTTCACAGCAGACAACTTAAACAAATATAAATATGTGAGTAATAAGATTTATAATATGATTCTTCTTATAAACTTGCATGACACGAATTTGTCCCAGAAAAGAAGATTAGCCTTGTTGATTGCAATAAGGCATCTGTTTTCTAACTCTTCTTTTTCAAGTCTGAAAAGATCATCTTTCATTTCAACACGCCATTCGCAAGTTCTTCCAGATCTTCGCTTGGCTTCTATTACTGCAAAAATCATATTATATAAATTATTAAGTTATTTTATAGTGAAAAGGGAAGGATGTGGTAGCTATAGTCTTTGAGAATGTACCAGATTCGACAAGCAGTCATGGAGTCCCACGCTTTAGAATTGTTTTCCCGACAACAAGGAGTCCGAAGCTCTTTAATCCTACCTCCTTGCGGTTATACTGCATTTTATGCTCTATGTTACCATTAGAGCCATCCATGACTCCGAGCAGTTCATCCACGTATTTATATATAGTGGCATTCTCTTGGCTTTTTTCGATGTCCTTACGAAACATCGCATCCTTCCCTATGGATTGTCAGCTTGCTTTAAGCTGCTTGAAATTTTTCCGAACCTCGTTAATTCTTTCCTGATACAATGGTTCTACCTTTGTTCCGGCATTGGTCCAGTTGTAAAGCTTTGACCTGTCTATGATGCAAGCATCACAGATAAGCTTTGTAGCTTTGTTACGGTCAAGCCTACCAAGTGAATCAAGCCAGTTTTTGAGATTGGCATTAAATTTCTCCATAAAAATACTATTATATAAAATAAAATTATTAAATTTATCGATGCAAAAATACAAAATTATTTACTAAATAAACAAAAGTATTTAGTAGGATTTATTAAAATGTTTATTAAAATGTAGAAAACTGTAATGTCTGCATTGCAAAAATAAAGTATATTAAATATAATAACGGTATTAAATGAAAGATATAGGTTTGTTTTTTAGAACAGAGATCGAGAAGCGAGGACTTCAGCAAAAGATACTTGCTTTGAAGTGCGGTTATTCAGAAGCACATTTCTGGCAACTTATCCAGAAGGAAGACATGAAATGTTCTCGTTATGAGAAAATATGTCGTGCTTTAGGTGTTAGTCCTATGTCAGTTTTTGATGTTGATGGTGAACATTCAGAACCCCTCGATACGAGGGTTTCGGAAGGTTCAGAAGACATTAAGAGCATGAAAACGCTTCTTAAGGAGAAGCAAAAACGCATAGAAGCCCTTGAGGAAGCTTTAGCTTCCACCAAGGAATTGTTAT
Organism: uncultured Prevotellaceae bacterium; assembly: GCA_946406435.1. Taxonomy (GTDB): domain Bacteria; phylum Bacteroidota; class Bacteroidia; order Bacteroidales; family Bacteroidaceae; genus Prevotella. The sequence continues at coordinate 31,294 of CAMJKP010000030.1, forward strand.
CTGTGTACCGGGACAAAAACGGGACAGAAAGCAACCGAAAGTAAAGAGTAAATCCTTAAATTAGGCTACTGAGCACCCATCAGAAAGGAGGTTGAGAACGTCCTGTTCCAACCTCTTTTCTTTGTATAAAGAAAGCATAGCTGTTTTTGATATGCAAGGCAATATTCAGTAATCCTTTGCGGGAAATTTTCCCCCTATTCAGAAAAAATCAGGAGAAAATATTTTCTGTTGCAAAAACATCTTCGAGCTTGTTCATAGGGGCGAGGTGCGCCTGAAAACCCATGGATTTAGCTGTGGCGATATTGCTTCTTGAATCGTCGAAGAAGATGGTTTCCTCGGGAGAGATACCTGTAGCGTCGATTACGGCTTGGAAGATGCGTGGATCGGGCTTGGCGAGTTGCATCTCGTGTGAGAGGAATAGCTGGTCGAAGCAGTCTTCGGGCTCTACGCCATGCTTGCGGAAAGCGTTTGTGGCAATCTGCCAGCCGCGGTCGTAGATGTTGCTGAGGAGATATACCTTGTGGTGCTTCCTGAGTTCGAGAAGCATCTGTATGCGTGATTCGGGAATGATGTCGAGGACGTCGTCCATAGCCCATAGGATATCCTCGTCGCTGATGCCTTCGCGGCATAGCGGACGGATGGTGTCGCAGTAGTCCTGCTCGGACATGAGTCCGTTGAGATAGGAGAGGGTAGGGACTGCTATTTCGGGCTGTCGTATGCAGCCTTCGAAGTCGGGCAGTCCGATATAGTTCAGGGCTTTTGTATCGCGCTCAAGGTCAAGGTTTATGATGACGCCGGCAAGGTCGAAGATGTAGTTTTTCATTATTGATTGAAGAGCTTGAGAAGCTTTGCGAGGTCTTCCGCTCTTGTCCAACTGAATCCTGTGGAGATGATGACCTCGTATTCCTTGCGCTGTTCTTTCTTCAGGGCAGACTTAATGGAACGCTCCTGGGCAATAGTAGCCTTGTCGCCTACTACATAATAATAAGTGTCCATGAGAGGGTATGGCTCTTCATCCTCTGCTCCGTCTATGCGTGTTGTTGACATGCTTTCGCCGATTAATCGTCCGGCGTTGAGGTCGTCGAGCATGGATGAGTTGGTCATTATGCTGTTGTTCAGATACTCGCCCTTCATGGTCTCTACGTCAATTACTCGGATGCGCACGAGGGTCGCGTTGCCTTCTGTGGCTACTACCTCCGCAAGACGGTTCTTAACGTTGATGAAGTTGCGCTCACCAACGGTTATGCCAGCCACTACAGGCATGGATGCTTCCATTATCTCGCCAGTAGGGGCTTTCTTATATACGAGAGTACTGTTCTTCAGGAAGATGTTCGTCTGCTTATGCACACTTTGCTTGCCATCCTTCAGTTTGATGATGGCAGGCTGGAAATCGCTAAACATAGTTACTGTCTTGCTCCTTCCTGCGGGAATCTGTGCATGGACTGAGCAACATAGTGCGAGTAGGAATAGTAGAAAGGCTTGTCTCATAGTTTTCGGCTTTTATATAAATAGTGTATATGTATCAGTCAACGACTTCAAAATCAACATACTCACCTTCGTCGGCAGAGAATATCTTCTTGCCATTGCTGTTGCTTGAAGATGCCGACTGTGAGGCTTGCTGTTGACGGCCTTGTGTGGCGTTCTCGCGTGAGCTGCTTCGGGTGTTGAAGTTGGCGTTGAATCCGCTGAATGGATTGGGTTGCGGACGTCCCGTTAGCTTATACCACAGGCCTCTCAGTTTGGCGTATGCAACAATTCCTAAGAAGAGAATCGGCACAAGCACAAACAGCAGCAGAAGCAGCAATATGACGATTAATATGTGCATTTATTTCTTCTGTGTTGCGATTGATACTGCGATATAGGCAAGTATGATGACGCTTAAAGGCGAATAGTAGATTCTGTCGTCGCCTGTTTTGATGCCATAGGCGATACCGCAGGCAAGTGCTATTGCGCTAAAGATGACAAAGCCGTATTTAATCTCGTTGCCTTTGAATCCCCAATGCTTGAACTTAAGGGCGAACATCGGAATCTCTGCAATAAGCAGCCATGAGCTTACCACGATGCCGATAATAAGCAGAGGCAGGATGTATGTGCAGGCCATCATCTCTTGTCCGAATCCTACGATGAGTGAACCCCAGAAAAGGGCGTTGGCTGGTGTAGGGAGTCCGATGAATGATGTGGTCTGGCGTGTGTCGAGATTGAACTTCGCAAGTCTCAGGGCCGAGAATGCTGCGATGACGTATGCAAGGAACGGAATCACGTTACGCCATCCATCAAGGAATGAAGGGTAGTCGATGATGTTGAGGAACGAGAACAGGATACTTGCCGGAGCAACGCCGAATGTTACGTCGTCAGCCAGGGAGTCGAGTTCCTTGCCGATAGGGCTTGATACGCCGAGTATTCGTGCAGTCATTCCATCGAAGAAATCAAAGACTGCACCAAGAATGATGAACAATAATGCTAATTCTGCATCACCGAATAAAGCAAATACTGTTGCAACACATCCGGAGATAAGGTTGCAACAGGTTATTGTATTTGGGATATGTTTCTTCATCTTATCTGCCCCCCTAACCCCCGAGGGGGCATCATTTTAATAGTAATGAGAGTTCATGACTATTACGCTGGGGGTAATGCGCTATTTTTATTATGAGCCTCCTGAATGTTTATCTGTATATATAATAGATTCCCCCCTCGGGGGGATAGAGGGGGCTTCTTTATTTTAGTTTTCCTATTACCGTCTGATTGCCAGTTGTTGCCTGACCGAGTTTAACGTTTATTTCTGTGCCGAGTGGCAAGAAAAGGTCAACACGTGAGCCGAACTTGATGAAGCCGAGATGCTCGTCGATGTAGCATTCCTCACCTTCCTTTGCGTATGTCACGATACGGCGTGCCACGGCACCAGCAATCTGGCGGCAGAGAATATCCACGCCGCTGTCGGTTGTGATGATGATGTCTGCCATCTCGTTTTCCTCACTTGCCTTAGGTAGCCATGCCTTGTGGAAAGCTCCGTTCTGGTGATGCACGAGCTTAACCTTTCCGTCAACAGGGAACCAGTTGGCATGTACGTTCCAAAGGTCCATGAAGATGCTGACCATGATGCGAGGTTCGTGGAAGTATTTGTTTTCCTCAACTTCCTGAACAACTACGATACGGCCGTCGGCAGGAGCAACTATGACATTGTCTGTGTCATCCTGCTCGAAATATCGGATAGGACAACGGAAGAAATTTATGACGATACAATAGATTGTAACTGCGACTACTGCGAAACAATAGAATGGAATGTGGGTCTCGAAAGAACGCCACAATATGATACCGATCGCTACAATGAACATTAGGCCGTAGATTAATGTGTCAGTACCTTCTCGGTGCAATCTGATTTTCTTAAGTTTCTTTATTCTTTTTCCCATTTTGGAGGACAAGTTTCGTATTCGGGGTATATAATTCCGTGCAAAGATACATGATTTTATCGAAAATAGCAAATTTTTTCCCTATTTTCGTTACTTTATTGTTCTTTTTGCCATTTAAGTAAGGTTGTCTTGTGAATTTTCCGTAATTTTGCGTCTATGCAGGATTTTATTCATCTACACGTTCATACGTATTATTCCATACTTGACGGACAGGCGTCTGTCAGTAAGCTCGTTGACAAGGCTGTTGCCGACGGAATGAAGGGTATTGCCATTACTGATCATGGAAATATGTTCGGTATAAAGGAGCTGTTTGACTATTGTAACGGAGTCAACAAAAAACTCAAGGCAGATGGCAAGGAACCGTTCAAGCCAATCTTCGGTTGTGAGATGTATGTTGCGCATCACAACAAGGAGGATATGGTTAAGGCGAATGGTGACCTCGGCGGTTATCACCTCATCGTTCTTGCCAAAAACTTCAACGGCTACAAGAACCTTATCCGCCTCGTGTCACGTGCGTGGGTGGACGGATATTATGGTCGTCCGAGAACTGACAGAAGGGATCTTGCTGCGTTTCATGAGGACCTCATCATCTGCTCTGCATGTATAGGTGGAGAGGTGCCTAAGAAGATTATCGAAGGCGATATCGAGGGCGCTCGTGAGGCTGTGGAATGGTATCACAGCATCTGGGGAGATGACTATTACCTTGAGCTGCAACGCCATGAGGTGACAGATCCGAGCATTATGGCTAATCGTGAGACATTCCCTTTGCAACAGAAGGCAAATCGCGTGCTGATGGAGTTTGCGAAGGAGTATGGAATAAAACTGATATGCACAAACGATTCTCACTTTGTTGATAAGGAGAATGCGGAGGCGCATGACCATCTGCTTTGTCTTTCAACGGGTAAGGACTTGGACGACCCAAACCGTATGCGATATACGAAGCAGGAGTGGTTCAAGACTCAGGCGGAGATGAATGAGATATTCTCTGACGTTCCAGAAGCTTTAAGCAATACGCTTGAGATTCTCGACAAGGTAGAGACTTATAATATTGAGAGTGACCCGATTATGCCTTTCTTCCCTATACCTGAGGAATTTGGAACGGAAGAGGAATGGCGAAAGAAATATACGGAAGAGGACCTGTTCAAGGAGTTCACAAGCGATGAGAACGGCGAGAATCAGATGCCGGAAGAAGAGGGCCTGAAGAAGATAAAGAAACTTGGCGGATATGATAAAATCTACCGAGTGAAATTCGAGGCCGACTATCTTGCAAAACTCGCATACGAAGGTGCTCAGAGAATATACGGAAGTGGTACTGCTGATAATCTCACAGCTGACAAGCTGATAAAGGGCTCTTATGGAATACCAGAGGACGTAGAGGACAGAATCCGTTTCGAGCTTCACATCATGAAGACGATGGGTTTCCCAGGATACTTCCTTATCGTGTCAGACTTTATCAATTCTGCTCGTGATGAACTTGGCGTTTGGGTAGGTCCGGGACGTGGCTCTGCTGCGGGTAGTGTTGTGGCTTATTGTCTCGGTATCACGAAGATAGACCCTCTGAAATACGACCTCCTTTTCGAGCGTTTCCTTAATCCTGACCGTATTTCCTTGCCTGATATTGATACCGACTTCGACGACGATGGTCGAGGTAAGGTGCTTCAATGGGTAATGAATAAATATGGTAAGGAGAATTGTGCGCATATCATCACCTACGGTACTATGGCGGCAAAGAACTCTATCAAGGACGTTGCTCGTGTGGAGAAACTGCCTCTTGACAAGAGTAATGCGCTTTGTAAGGCTATGCCAGACCGTCTTCCTGACGGTATGAAACCAAAGCTTGCCAACTACCTCAAGTGTACTCCTGAGCTTCAGCAGGCAGAGGCGAGTGCCGATCCACGTGAGGCAAATACTATCAAATATGCCAAGATGCTTGAGGGTACAGTTCGCTCAACTGGTATTCATGCCTGTGGCTTTATCATCTGCCGAGACCCAATTTCCGACCATGTGCCTGTATCTACGGCCGACGACCCGGATTTCCCTGAGATAAAGACGGCTGTAACCCAGTATGACGGTCACGTTATTGAGTCAACAGGTCTTATCAAGATGGACTTCCTCGGACTCAAAACCCTCTCCGAGCAGAAGGAGTGCTGTAAGCTTGTGAAGCAGACGCGAGGCATAGACATAGACCTTGACCATATTCCTATCGACGACCCGGCTACATATAAGCTGTATCAGGAGGGTAGGACGGTCGGAACATTCCAGTTTGAGTCGGCTGGTATGCAGAAATATCTTCGTGAACTGCATCCTACTGTCTTCGAGGACCTTATCGCGATGAATGCTCTGTATCGTCCGGGACCTATGGATTATATCCCTTCGTTTATCGCTCGTAAGAACG
>CAMJKP010000031.1 GCA_946406435.1 uncultured Prevotellaceae bacterium
GCCCCGGAATTGCGCACCTATTGGCTCGACTATGGCAGGTCGGCTCCTCGCTATGATAGTGGGGAGGATATTGAAGGTGGAGTTTCAGGTGTTGTTACTGATGTTCAGAACGGCGAACCGATAATTGGAGCTACAGTCAAGGTGATCGGTACAAGTATTGGTACTGTTACTGATAGTAACGGACGTTATAGCATCACCATACCTCGCCCTAATGCCGTACTGACATTCTCCTATGTAGGCTATTTGACTAAGAACGTAAAACTCAATGGTTCTACTACTGTGAATGTCAAGCTTATGGAAGACAACACCACATTGAATGATGTGGTAGTCATCGGTTATGGTACAAAGAAAAAAACGTCAAGTCGCAAACTTGCAAAACTCAATGCTGAAGAAGCAGATGAAGGTGAGGTGTTAAAGTCAAAGGAAATGATAAAGCCTGAGAGCGACCTTATCGCCGTTAAGGAGCAAAAGGCTCAGTTTGGCTATGAGTTTGAAATCAAGCAGCCTCTCACCATGACATCCGACGGCAAGACAACCACTACGGAGATTGCACGCTATCAACTGCCTGCCACCTATCAATATCTTGGCATTCCACGTGCCGACAAGGACGCATTCCTCGTGGCAGATGCTACCCAATGGCAGCAATACAGTCTGCTCGAAGGTGAGGCAAGCGTATATTTCGAGAACTCATTCGTGGGCAAGACCATCCTCGACCCTACGGTTATAAGCGACACTCTGCATTTCTCATTAGGCAGAGACAATGGCATCCGCATCCAGCGCACAAAGGTATCAGACCGTTCTACCCGTCGCCTGTTGGCTACCACACAGGAGCAGAGTCTCACATGGCGCATCACGGTAAAGAACAGCCGCACGGAAGCCGTTTCCCTCACGTTGCGTGATCAGATTCCAGTATCGGAGAATTCAAATATCACCGTTACCACCGAGGAACTCAGCGGCGGTCAGCTCAACAAGACAACCGGTGTCGTTGAATGGCAGTTACAGCTCCAGCCTAACGAGCAGCGTGAGTTAATCGTGGCATACCGTGTCAAGTACCCTAAGAGCCGTTGGCTGAATGTTGAATGATTGCATCTAAGTGAATAGTGAAAAGTGAATAGTGAAAAATACTGCTATCGCGGTTGGGACGTATAGTCGTAATTTTGATGGTGTCTACCAGTATTAAGTATTATTCATTTTTCACTATTCACTATTCACTTACACAGGGTCTCTATTTTTTTGTAAACAATATACTTTACATTTTCAATTCTCGCACCCTCTGTGTAGAACGCTAAGACGCGAAGTCGCAAAGATTTTTTCTCTGTGCCTTCGCGTCTCTGCGTTTTAATTTTTAAATCCCAATTCTCGCCCTCTCTGCGTTTTAATAATTTTCACTTGCTTTAGCTTGATGAGCCACTGCGAATAATTTTCCATTTTCAATTCCATTAACTATTCTTCCTATAGCTCATCACTGCCCAACCACCCATAAACAGGGCAATGCCAAGGAGTGCCATAATCTGATGCCAAATGCTCTGCAAATCACCGCCACGAATGAAAACCGTGCGCATGGCATCCACGAAATAGCATACAGGGTTGATGTATGTCGTAAGATACGACCACGAAGGCATGGAACGTGTTGGGGTGAACAGTCCGCTTAACAGCATCAATATAACCACGAAGAACCACATCACCAACACCGCTTGCTGCATGGTGTCGCTGTAGTTGGATATGATGAGTCCGAACGAAGAAAAGAACAGAGCAAGGAGCATGGCAAGCAGATAGATGAGCCATAGTGAACCTACAGGTGTGATGCCATACACCGCCCATGCCAGCAACAGGCATACCGTGAGAACGTATATAGCTATTATCCAGTATGGAATAATCTTGGCAAGAATGAAGCTCCACTTCGATACAGGCGTTACGTTAATCTGTTCAATAGTCCCCGACTCCTTCTCGCTAACTATGTTTAGAGCGGGAAGAAATCCCGTCATCAGCATCATCACGATAGCAAACAGAGCAGGAATCATGAAGAGTTTGTAGTTGAGGTGCTTGTTGTATAGATACAAGGTGGAAATCCTCGACTGAATGGCGGTAGCACTTGGATTGGCATTGGCTGTTACTATCTGCGACAGATATGCGGCACCCATAGCCCCCTTTGTGCCATTTACCGCATTGGCAGCAATAAGCACCTGAGGCTGTTTCCCGATAGTCATATCCTTGCTGTAGTTCTGCGGAATAACCACCACCACATCGGCATCGGTATGCTCAATGTCATTTAGTGCCTCTTCATAGGTGGGCTGCTGTTTATGGAAAATAAAATAGCCGTTGTGCTCAATGTCGTGCATAAGTCGCTGCGACTGAACAGAATGGTCAAGATCCACCACATCAACAACGACATTCTTCACCTCCATCTGCATCACCCAAGGCATGACACACATAATCACGATGGGAAACATCACAATCAGTCTCGGTATAAACGGATTGCGACGTATCTGCGTAAACTCTTTTCGTATCAAATATCTAAGAACCATAATGTCATGTACAATTTAGCATTTACAATGTACAATTTTCAACTTTCACTTGCTTTAGCTTGTTGAGCTTGCTTCCAATTTTCAATTTCCAACTTTCAACTTTCAATTTACTGCAGTCTTTTCTTGAATGTGGCGAGTGACAAGCACAATAAGCCTATCAGCATTCCAATGAGTACGGTAAACTCAAAAAATACCTGTTCAATGCCAACACCCATGATCATCATCTTGCGCATGGCTGAGATATAGTAGCGCGTGGGAATGATAGCCGACACCCATTGCAGTATTCGTGGCATCGATTCCACAGGGAATATCATACCCGACAGCATCACGATAGGCATCAACAGCATCATTGCCGACATCAAAAGGGCAACGAGCTGCGTATTTGCCACATTTGATATGAGCAATCCCAACGACAGGGCAAGGAGGATATAGATTGTCGAGATGAGGTATATCCAGAACAGAGAGCCTACCAGCGGAACACCGAGAACGAATCGTGCCATAAGCAGTATCGTCGTCAGTATTACGAATGCCAACACAAGATAAGGCACCGCCTTGGCTATGATAATCATAAGCGGCTTTGTTGGCGATACAAGCAGCACCTCCATTGTGCCCCTCTCTTTCTCGCGTACAATACTAATCGATGTCATCATAGCGCATACAAGCATCAGCAGCATACCCATAATGGCAGGAACGAAGTTGTATGCCGACTTCATCTGCGGATTATACAGCATCTTCGAGTTTACAAGTCCCCCAGCGGGATTAAGCAACACCTGCGAGGCGTAGTTCGTCCATTGCTGCGCCATGTTGGGGTCGGCACCGTCAACGATAAACTGCACTCCGCTCTTCTTGCTTGCGAAATCCCTTGCAAACACGATGGCGATATCTGCCTTTTGGTTGCGTATGATGCGCTCAGCCTCCATAGGGGTGGCAACGCTGCTTACTATCGTGAAGTATTCCGATTGTGACAGTCGTTCTGCCATCTGCCGTGTGGCATGGTCGGCATTGGCTGTAACCACTACCAAGCGCACATTCCTCACGTCGGTACTGATAGCGAAACCGAATAGCAGCATCATCACCAACGGCATACCGAATAGTAATAGCATCGTCCGCTTGTCGCGAAGTATATGCCGGCTTTCCTTGATAACAAAACTATAGAATTGCTTCATAAAAAAAAGTGTAGTCGTTAATCACTTGAACGTGTTGCCTGACGTGCAAGATATGTGAACACATGATCCATATCGGGCTGATTGAATTCGTGTTTCAGTTCATCGGGAGTGCCAATGCCCTTGATCTTACCATCCACCATAATCGAGATGCGGTCACAGTATTCTGCCTCATCCATATAGTGCGTGGTGACGAATACCGTAATGCCACGACGTGCTGCATCGTATATCAACTCCCAGAACTGTCGTCGTGTGGCAGGATCTACGCCACCCGTAGGCTCATCGAGAAACACCACCCCTGGCTCATGGAAAATACTGACAGAGAATGCAAGTTTCTGTTTCCAACCCAGAGGCAGCGAGGCTACCAGTGTGTCTCTATGTTCCGAGAAATGCAACCGCTTCAGCAACTCGTCAGTCTTATGGCGTATTTCCTCGTCCTTCATTCCGTAGATACCTGCAAAGAGTCGGATGTTCTCGGCAACGGTGAGGTCCTCGTATAGAGAGAACTTCTGCGACATATACCCTATGTGCCTCTTTATCTGTTCATACTCCGTGCGGACGTCATAGCCCACCACGCGCCCGGTACCGCTTGTAGGTTGGTTCAGTCCCGTGAGCATGTGCATGGCTGTGGTCTTACCTGCACCATTGGCACCTAAGAAACCGAATATCTCACCTTTCCTCACCGTAAAACTGATATCATCAACGGCATGGAAGTCACCGAAAGCCTTTACCAGATGCTCTACCTCGATAACGTTCTCACCGTCAGTCCCTGCTGTCTTCTCGTGCTTCAAGCCTGGAGGATTGAATATGTCGCTGAAACGGTCGAGAATCACTTCTGGAGTATCTATGCCGCGAATCTTTCCCTGGTCGAGAAAAGCCACTCGCTCGCAGCAGCGCACCTCATCGAGATATGGCGTGGATGCCATGATGGTGATGTTACGCTCCTTTAGCATACTCAGCATCTCCCAGAACTCCTTACGGCTTACAGGGTCAACGCCTGTTGTCGGTTCGTCAAGAAAGAGTATGCTTGGCTGATGTACCAGTGCGCAGCTCAGAGCCAGTTTCTGCTTCATACCGCCCGATAACGCTCCAGCCTTGCGATTCCTGAACCTCTCTATCTGCGAATATATCACCTTGATAGAGTCGTAGCCCTCATCAATGGTGGTACCGAAGAGCGTGGCAAAGAATTTCAGATTCTCCTCTACTGTCAAGTCCTGATACAGTGAGAACCTGCCAGGCATATACCCCACACGCTTGCGCACCTCCTTCATCTGTTTCACCACATCGAAACCGTCCACCATTACCGAACCGCTATCGGGTAGCAATAGCGAACACAGTATGCGGTACATAGACGTCTTGCCCGCACCGTCTGGTCCAATCAGCCCGAACACCTCGCCCCGTCCCACGCTGAACGACACATCGTCCAACGCCTTTACAGCTCCATATCCTTTACTGACGCTATTTACTTCAATGGCATTCATAATTGAAATTAAGAAATTAAGATATTAAGTAGGTGATCAAATTTAATTTTATAATCAAGAATTAGAGAATTAGAGATTTTTTTCTTTTGAATTTTATAGAATTTGAGAAATGTCGCTTACGCTCTTGTCAATCAGAGCTATTCCCAATGCTACGCAAGTAGCAAAAATTCTCTCTTTCGCATTAATTCAATTTTCTCTAATTCTCTAATTCTTGATAAAAAAATAATTCTGTACTTTTCTTAATACCAGTTCTAGCTTGTTGAGCCTTACAAAAAATTATCAATTATCAATTGTCAATTATCAATTGTTGATTTTAACCTTCCCATACATTCCAATCTTCACATATCCGTCATTCTTTATGGCAATCTTCACGGCATACACCAAGTCGGCACGCTCGTCATCGGTGAGAATGGTCTTAGGGGTGAATTCCGAGCGAGAGGATATCCAAGTGACAGTTCCGTCGTACTCCTTCTTCTGTCCGTCGCCATAGTCAGCGAACACCTTCACCTTCTGACCGAGTTTGATATGCTGCAACTGAACGGAAGTGACATACGCACGCATATACATGTTCTGCGTGTCGCCTATCTTGAACAATGGCTTACCTGCTGCCACAAACTCGCCACGCTCCACATATTTCTCCAGCACCGTTCCTTTGGCAGGTGTCACTATGTGGCACTTGCGCAACTGGTCACGAAGCTGACGCACCTGCACATCCACCATATCCGACTGCTTGTCGAGTGAGCGCGTACTGGTTGCCAAAGCCGACTGCTGGGCTGCCAACTGCTTCTGCAACACCTTCACATTGCTGCTTGCATCATCGAGCATCTTTGAGGGGGCAGCACCGTCTGTCACCAACTCCTTGTATCGCTGCTCTTCCTGTTGTGCCTTGAGCAACTGCTGCTGTGTCGTGGCAATCTGTGCCTCCATATCAGGTTTCTGACTGTTATACACTTTCTTCGTGGCATCGAGTTGCTGAATCTTAAGCCATATCTGCGTGGTGTCAATAAGTCCCACTTCCACGCTGGCATCAGTCTCGTCACCCTCGTTTACGCTGAACGCCATCAATCTACCGCTCTGCTCTGCAAACACCGTTGTCTCCGTAGTCTCAAACGTGCCTGTGGCATCATATTCCTTTTCATTGTTTCCGCAAGCGGCAAGCATAAGTGCCGCTACTGCCAATATATAATTATCTGTTCTCATCTTTCCTATCAGTTATTGGTTGTGTATTTGTTGTCGAAGACCTCCTTAAGCATCTCTATCTCGTGAACCGACTTCTGAATCCGTGCCGCGTTCTCGCTATTGATCTCGCGCACCAGGTCATTCACGTCTATTATTCCGTGCGACAGCTTCGACTCTGCCGCTTTCCTCACCGCACTACGCAATGATATTATCTCATCGTCAGCCGATATCAGTTTCCTATACCGCGCAATGTTCTCGTTCTGCAATAACTGTTCCATACTGTTATTGAACAGGAACACATCGCGGCTGTTCTCTATCATATTACGCTGAAACTGAATCTTTGCCTTGTCGTTCTTGCGAGTATATAGCGCCCCGATATTCCACGTCAGACGCGCTCCTATCATACCGTTCAGACTCCATTCATGTTTCATCATGTCCTCAAACATATTATATCCCGGATAGCCGTAGAATCCCTGCACGAACACACCGAGCCTTGGCTTCACCGCTGCATCGAGAGCCTTTTCCTGCGCATCAGCCAAGCGGAGCTGAGAGTCGAACAACTGCATCTCAGGTCGGTTTACCGTACCGCTGCCCATTGTCGCGTTTGGCTTCTGCACCGCCCTTACCTCCATGCCGCAGAATCGTGACAGAACCGCATACAGCATACGTCTCTGCGACTCCAGACTCGTCATCTGCTGCATGGCGTTCAGCCGTTCTGCCTTGACGCTCTGCCAGTCACTCCCCGCAGCCGTACCGCTCTTCACCATCGACTCCAGCTTTCGCTCATTACCTTCCAGAAGCGTCTGCAAGTCCTTGTTCATCCTTATCTGCTCATCAAGCATAAGCAGCGAGAAATACATCTCATTCACACGCCTGCGAACATTATATATATCCACCTGCGTCTGTGCCACCTGCATCAAGCCCTGCTCACGCGCAATGGTCTTACTGCTGCTTATCGCACCACCGTCGTATATGGTCTGGCTGGCATCGATACCCACGCGGTACTGGTCCTTCTTCAGTCCCTTCATCTCAACGCCCATACCCGCCATCATCGTTTTCATCTCGTCAGGCCATGATGTCACGTCACTTTGATACGTAGCCTGAGCCATGACCGACAACTGCGGCAGCCACCCCTTCTGAGTGTTCGCCACCGTCAGTTCGGTAGTCTTCTCTATCAGACCGTATCGCTGTATCAGCGGATAGTTCTGCTCCGCTGCCCGTTGACACTCCACCAGCGTCTGTGCCTGAGTCCCCATCGTCAGAGCCAACAGGCCATAGATTAGAGCCGTTTTCTTCATATTCCTATCTATTTTTGAGTTATTCTTTTCTGGGTGCAAAAGTAGTATGTTTTTCACGATAACCCGCTACCCATAATTAGTGGAAAATGTCCTTTTTGTTCGATTTTTGCGAAAAAACGTCATTATTTAGTAAATAATCATTATCTTTGTATTCTGAAAAATGATTTCTGCAATCACCCGATAGCGCCCCGCAGGGGCAAAAGCTCATAGCCTAGGGCAACACCCTAGGTAGATGGAGGTTGGAAATTTCGCCCTGAAGGGGCAAAAGCATTTATTTATATTAGGGCTTGTGCCCTTACAGGGCGGATGTACTAATTACTTTGTACATAGGGCGTTGCCCTATGCTATGTGCTTTTGGGCTTGCAGCCCGCCTATCACGCAATTGCGGATAATCATTCAGAAAAAAAGAAAAGCAATGAACAAGCAGCCAAAACTCATGGACGTGTCATGGATAAGTGACGTCTTCTCCTCTAACTTCTTGCAGGTTTACAAGAACTTGTTTTTCAGCAAGGAACTTGCAATGCTACATGGTTCCCATGCGGTGTTTCAGTTGTTTATGCAGCAACAGCCGCCTCCATTCGTCATCAACGACCGCCGCATGGGCATCATCCTTCGTGGTGAGGGCTACGTGAACTGGAATCTTGTTGACTGCCATCTCACGCCTGGCACGCTCGTCTACCTCGGACCAGGCACCATCATAAACCCCATACGCCTCTCCGACGACCTCGAACTGATGGGCATCGGTCTCTTCGATGACTTCCCTATGCCTTTCCCTGAAGACCAGATCCCTTCAGCTTTCAATGGTCAGGTGCGCGATTTCCAGTTGACGGTATCAGAAGAAGACCAGCATATTGCCCGACAGATTCTCGAAACCCTTTGGACGCTTGTTCATCAGCCCAACTATCATCGTCCTACGGTCTCTGCACTCGTCGCATCTCTTATGCAGCACTACGATCATCTGTTCAATCAGCAGAGCGACCATCTGACAGCCACCCGTTCACGCGAGCAGACTATCTTCGACCGCTTCATACAACTCGTAAACAAACATAGTCGCGAACAGCATCAGATAGCGTATTACGCAGAGCGTATGTGCCTTACTGAGCGATACCTCGGCACCGTGATACACCAGACGAGCGGCAACACCGCCAAGGACTGGATAGACCGTGCCCTTATCACACAGGCAAAGGTAATGCTCCGTCACAGCGACAAGAGCGTAGTGCAGATTAGTGAGGAACTGCATTTCCCCAATCCCTCTTTCTTCTCCAAATACTTCAAGCGCCTCACTAACATGACTCCCCGCGAGTATCAGCAGATGAAATAACCCACACATGGTCTCTATTTTTTTGTAAACAATTTACTTTACATTCCCGATTCTCGCACCCTCTGTGCCTGTGTGTGTGAACGCAAAGACGCGAAGTCGCAAAGATTATTTTCTCTGCGCCTCCGCGTCTCTGCGTTTTAATAATTTCCCATTTTCAATTGGTTTAGCGTCTCTGCGTTTGACTTCCTGTAAGTTAAATGATTTTAAAAATAATTGAGGAAAAATGGTTGAATTTCAAGAATAATTTGTAACTTTGTCACGCAAACGAAAGTGGATAGGTTCACATAACCACCTACTAATTTAGATATTTACATCCAAGACTCGGACAAACAAATTACTATAATGAAGACAAACAAACTATTTTTCCTGTTCAGCATACTCCTTGGTATGTTGTCAACAAATGCATCGGCATACGATTTCGCAGTAAAGAATGCTGATGGCGTTATGATCTATTACAACTACATCAACAACAAAACTGAGGCGTGTGTCACCAATAAAGAAAAATACAAATATAGTGGCTCGATAGCTATACCGAAAGAAATCACCTACGAAGGAAGAACCCTAAAAGTAACAGAAATTGGTAATAGTGCCTTTTATTACTGTAGCAGCCTTGAATCTGTCACTATCCCTAACAGCGTGACAAGCATTGGTAATAATGCCTTTACGCATAGTAACCTTACTTCTGTAACCATCCCTAACGGCGTGACGAGCATTGGGGGGTACGCATTTGAAGGCTGTATCTACCTGGAATCTATCACTATCCCTAACAGCGTGACGAGCATTGGGGAAAGTGCATTTAGAGAATGTAGCAGCCTTCAATCTGTCACCATCCCTAACAGCGTGACGAGCATTGAAAGCTATGCTTTCTTGGGGTGTTCAGGTCTTACTTCAATAACAGTAGAAGAAGGAAATACATATTATGATAGCAGAGACAATAGCAATGCTATTATAGAAACAAAATCCAACACTTTAATTCATGGATGCAAGAATACAATTATTCCTAACAGCGTGACGAGCATTGGAGATTACGCATTTGAAAACTGTAGAAGCCTTAAAACTATTACTATCCCTAACAGCGTGACAAGCATTGGGGGGCGTGCCTTTTACTATTGCTACAGCCTTCAATCTATCACCATCCCTAACAGCGTGACAAGCATTGGGGGGGCCGCATTTAAAGGCTGTGACAACCTTAAAACTATTACTATTCCTAACAGCGTGACGAGCATTGGTAATTCCGCATTTGGGGGATGTAGCAGCCTTAAAACTATTACTATCCCTAACAGCGTGACAAGCATTGGTGACTTCACATTTGATAGCTGTAGCAGCCTTGAATCTGTCACTATCCCTAATAGCGTGACGAGCATTGGTAATTACGCATTTGCGTATTGTGATAAGCTTGTCTCTGTCACCATTCCTAACAGCGTGACGAGCATTGGAGAATGGGCTTTCCAAGGTTGCGATAATCTGGAAAAAGTCACCTCAAAGATTGCAAAGCCATTTGCTATATATACTGACGCATTCTCTTACGAAACATATTTTGAGGGTACTCTATACGTGCCAAGGGGAACTGTTGCCCAGTATGAGGCTACTAATGGCTGGACGAATTTCAGGAACATCGTAGAAGAAGACTCTACTACTGCCATCAATGACGTTGAGGCAGACAACACCCTCAACACCGTAAACGCTATCTACGACACCAACGGTAAGCGTTTGCCTGCAACATCCCTCGACGAGCTCCCTTCAGGCCTGTATATCATCAATGGCAAGAAAGTGGTAAAGTAATCTCTAAAGACCCCCTTAATCCCCCTGCGTAGGGGGATGAGAGGTTAGAGGGGAGAGGTTAGAGTTAAGGGATTAAACACGAAGACGCGGAGTCGCAGAGTTTTTCTTTGCGCCTTCGCGTCTCTGCGTTTTAATAATTGTCACTTGCTTTAGCTTGTTGAGCCATGCGAAAAATAAATGGTACATTATTCGCTGAAGCTCATCAAGCTGAAGCAAGTGTACATGGTCAATTGTACATGATAGGGTGTCTTTAAAAAATGTTTGACTGTTTGACCATTTGACCTAAAAGCCTTTGCGTTTATATATCCTTCAAAAGGGAGCACTGAATCGGTGCGTCCTTGAGGAGTCTGTGTTTCACGGAGTTGTCGACGAGTCCCTAAAACAGGGAGTCCTCGATGGGGGACCATTTTGGACCCCATCCCTTTCAACTGCTTGTTCCCCAAAAAACTAAAGGAGTCGGTAATTTACCGACCCCTTATTTCGTATTTATAGGGGTATCGATAGTAACGCCCCCCCTCCCAGAAATAGCCCATTTCTAATTGCTCCAACCTGTATCGCACGGTAATGTAAGCAACAGCAAATACCACCGCCCCGATTTAGGGCGTTGGTTTGATGGGGTGGGCGTTTTGTCTCCCCCTTTACTTCTTCTATGCCTAAGTACAAGAGATTGCAACGAAGACCTGTGTTCCCAATTTGGGAATGCAGGTTGTGAATTGGTGTTCCTCTCGATGGCGTATCGTTTCGTGACCCCATCCTCTTCAACGGCTTGTCCGATAAATAAAGCTGACGTCGTGAAACGCGACACCAGCTTATCTGCTTGCCCGATAACATCAAAGGGGGGCGCGATTTGCTACCCCCTTTAGTCCTTCTATGCCTAATTCGTATTACTCAAGTTGTGCAAGTTCAGAATTGCCTGGAAGGCTGTACATGATTGGCTTTCACGCATAACCTTTCGCGATGTACTGCCCTCCAGGCAACTGTTTGGGATATGAGGCTTAATCCCCGCACATCCTCGTTTCGCTCGTATGTACGGGGTTACGAATAGTATTGCCCTCCAGGCAAGTCCGAACTCCCGAAACTTAAATTAACGAAACGTTATTGAGTTTATCTTAACGCTTTAGCATACCTGACAGAACGATTCGTTCAGTCAGCTTGTCTTCATCTTGAGGTGATTATGCCTCCGTCATGGCCTTGTATACAAACTCTTTTCGTCATTTTTTTTGCAAAAAAACAGAGATTTTTACAAACCAGATTGCTGAATTGCCAATGTGGTTTTATCTTCTCATATTTCAGAACGATGTCAACAAAGGCAGTTTGATAATGTAGGTTATCACAGTTATCATAGTTATCATATTCTACACAGACACCCTCTGTTTTTCGCACTTCTACTGTAATAATAATTTAATTATTTATTATTATTAAGCCTAAAAGAGGGGGATAGGGTGTGTGAAAAATATATGATAACTATGATAACCATGATAACTTTGCGTAAAAATTGGACCAATGTTTGTCTTTGGAATTTTCTTCTTTGTGTGTATAAATAACTGACTGTCAATGCTTTGGTTAGATGTTTAGGAGTCGGGCATGGTCAAATGGTCTAATGGTCAAACAATTTTTACACACACCCTTCGGCTTTCTTGCTTTTTAGCCAACTATATATAATATAATAATTAATTATTATATTATATATAGTTGAAGTTGAAGAGCGATTTTCTGGGTGTGTCTATAAAAAACGTTTGACCATTTGACCATTAGACCATTATCCGCCAAGTCCATTTCTGTAAACCTCACATTCTCAAAGGTTTAGCTTGTGTTTAATATTCTTTAACTAAAAAATCCGAAAGTTGGAATGTTTGACTGGGGAATAAGTAGTAACTTTGCAATGGATAAAGAACAAAGACCCCTTTCCCCAACCCCTTGACTTTCCTCTTCGAGCCGTCGATCTCTTCGACATTCCCCGTGAAGGGGCAAGGGAGCCGGAAGTCGAAAAAATCTCCCTATGCAAGGGTGTTGGGTGACGGCGGTCACCAGATAAGTGAAGAACGAAGAGTGAAGAGTGAAGAAGGTTTAGCTCGACGGCCGAAGGGAAAGTCAATGCAGGTCACGTTTTCCAATCAAAGGCCACGAAAGGAAACGTGTGATGGTTGTTAGGTGTTGGGTGATGGCGGTCACTTAGGGTGCGAAAAAGTCTCCCTACGCAGGGAGATTTAGAGGGTCTTCTCACCTCCGCTTCTCCTTCGCTTCAAAACCGTTCCAAATCCGTTCCTTAAAATGGGACTTACAGGGGAGTCACAAGGGAGTCATTTGGGAGGTACTTAGTATTTCCAATCGGGATTAGATAATTAATTACGGCTTAATTTTCGGGCGTGTTTTTTTGATTTCAGCATTGCAGAATGTTTTTTTTGACTAAAAATTCGCTCGTCTCGCAAAAAATCAGTAATTTTGCAAACCAGTTTGGGATTCTAAGGAGTACAAGAAGTACAAGGAGTTAAAGGAGTACAAGACGAATGTCTTATACGGAATAGGGAGTGGTGGAATAAGGAATAAGGTTTAATGCTAACAAAGCTTCATCCCTCATCGCTTCAACCTTTAACGATAAATACTATCGTCTTGTACTACTTTAGCTTCGCAGAAGCGTCACTCCTTGTACTCCTTGAAACTCCTTCAAATAGAATTTAGTCAAATAAGTAAATATAAAATGATTAACATTACTTTCCCAGATGGATCTGTTCGTCCGTATGAGCAGGGCATCACTGGACTTCAGATTGCTGAGAGCATCTCACCTGCTCTCGCACGCAGCGTTGTAAGCTGCGGTGTTAATGGTGAGACAGTGGAACTCAACCGTCCAATCAATGCTGATGCAAAGATTGCCCTCTATAAGTTTGAGGACGAGGAGGGTAAGCATAGCTTCTGGCACACAAGTGCCCACTTGCTTGCTGAGGCTCTCAAGGAGCTTTATCCTGGCATCCAGTTCGGTTTCGGTCCTGCTATCGAGGCTGGTTTCTTCTATGACGTGCTCCTTCCTAACGGAGAGCAGATCAAGGAGGGCGACTTCGCCAACATCGAGAAGAAGATGATGGAGCTTGCTAAGAAGGATGAGCCACTTGTACGTAAGGAGATTTCAAAGGCTGACGCTATGGCTTCTTTCGGTGCCGACGGTCAGACCTACAAGTGCGAGCACATCGAGCAGGATCTCGAGGATGGCTCTATCACTACATATACTCAGGGCAACTTCACCGACCTCTGTAAGGGTCCTCACCTCGTTTCAACAGGTGCTATCAAGGCTGTGAAGCTTACTTCTATCGCTGGTGCTTTCTGGCGTGGCGATGCAAAGCGCGAGCAGATGCAGCGTCTCTACGGTATCTCTTTCCCAAAGAAGAAGATGCTTGACGACTACCTCGTAATGCTTGAGGAGGCTAAGAAGCGCGACCACCGTAAGATCGGTAAGGAGATGGAGCTCTTCATGTTCTCTGACCGCGTAGGCAAGGGACTCCCAATCTGGTTGCCAAAGGGCACAGACCTCCGCCTCCGTCTTCAGGATATGCTCCGCGCCATTCAGAAGCGTTTCGGCTATCAGGAGGTTATCACTCCGCATATCGGTTCAAAGAACCTCTACGTTACTTCTGGTCACTATGCTCACTATGGCAAGGACTCATTCCAGCCAATCCACACACCTGAGGAGGACGAGGAGTATATGCTCAAGCCAATGAACTGCCCTCACCACTGTGAGGTGTTCGCTTGGAAGCCACGTTCATACAAGGACCTGCCATTCCGTTGCGCAGAGTTCGGTACAGTATATCGCTATGAGAAGTCAGGTGAGCTTCACGGACTCACTCGTGTACGTTCATTCACACAGGACGATGCGCACATCTTCTGCCGTCCTGATCAGGTGAAGAGCGAGTTCCTCCGTGTTCTCGACATCATCCAGGCTGTGTTCTCAATCTTCGGCTTCAAGGACGATCAGGTAGAGTTCCAGATCTCTCTCCGCGACCCTAACGACAAGGATAAGTACATCGGTACTGACGAGATGTGGGCATCAGCTCAGAACGCTATCATCGAGGCTTGTAAGGAGCGTGGTCTCAACGCACGTCAGGAAGAGGGCGAGGCTGCATTCTATGGTCCTAAGCTCGACTGTATGGTTAAGGATGCTATCGGCCGTCGCTGGCAGTTGGGTACTATTCAGGTTGACTACAACCTCCCAGTACGTTTCGACCTCGAATACACAGCAGAGGACAACTCAAAGCAGCGTCCTGTAATGATTCACCGTGCGCCATTCGGTTCAATGGAGCGTTTCGTTGCCGTTCTCATCGAGCACACCGCAGGTCACTTCCCACTCTGGCTCACACCAGATCAGGTTGCTATCCTCCCAATCTCTGAGAAGTACAACGACTATGCAGAGCAGGTACGTCGCTTCCTCGATACAAAGGGTGTTCGTGCAACCGTTGATAACCGTAACGAGAAGATCGGCCGTAAGATTCGTGACAACGAGTTGAAGCGTGTTCCTTACATGGTTATCGTTGGTGAGAAGGAGGCAGCAGAAGGCAATGTTGCAATGCGTCAGCAGGGTGGTGGCGAGCAGGCTGTCATGTCAATGGCAGAGTTCGCACAGCGCATCAACGACGAGGTTGCAGAGCAGCTCTCTGCTACCAATATCGAGCCAAAGGACTAGGCCTGAAGGCAATTGATAATTATTCGCTGAAGCTCATCAAGCTAAAGCAAGTGATAATTGACAATTGAAAGGTTAATCTCTTAATTTCAAAAAAGAGAATGAAGAAGATTGCGATACCGACAAGAGATAGTCACGTAGATGACCACTTCGGGCATTGCGACCATTACACCGTGTTTACTGTGGGTGATGACAAGAACGTAATCAGTTCTGAGCGCCTCGATTCCCCACAGGGATGCGGATGCAAGTCGAACATCGCTTCCGTAATGCAGGACATGGGCATAACCATTATGCTTGCCGGCAATATGGGTATGGGTGCTTTCAACAAGCTTGCAGCACATGGTATAAGCACGGTGCGTGGATGTCATGGTAATGTCAATGATGTGCTTACGGCATATCTCAACGGCTCTCTTACGGATTCTGCCGAGGTATGCGACCATCATGACTGCGGAAATCATGAACAGACACCTGTGTATGTGATTTCGTAATCATACACATTATATATATAATAAGAGACGGTATTACACAAGATGTAATGCCGTCTCTTTGCGTATGTAGGGAGCTGTTCGTTATATAAACTGAATTATCGTGAGTTTCATGAATCCTATTTGTCGTCGTAGTGTCCGTAGGAAGAGAGGACAAGCACGAGGACTTCCGTGTCGTTTATGGTATAAATCAATCGGTGCTTCTTGGTGATGCGACGACTCCACTGCCCGGCACGATCTCCTTTCAATTGCTCTGGCTTACCTGTGCCCATTTGTGGATGATCCATCAGTTCTTCAAGCAACTTACCCAGTTTCAGAAAGGCTTTCGGCTCTTCCCGTTTCAGGCGTTGCATATCCTCTTTTGCCTTATCGGTTTAGTCAAGTTTATACATAACCGCTTAAAGACTATTTAGAAATTGATTCAATTCAGCTTTTGATTCAATCCTGTGTACTCGTCCTTGTCGAGCCTGTTCCAGGGATTCGTCTATCTTGGCGAAGAACTCCTCCTTCGTCATAAGTGTAGGGTCTGCCTTAGAGGCGGTCAACTTCTTGGCATATTTAAGCATCTTTGCCATGAGGCTCTCGTCCTCGGCTATTATGCTCAACTGGCGGAATAGTTCCGCGCTCATCTCTACTGCTGTCATAATTATTCAGATGTTTGGTTTATGCCGGCAAAGTTACAAATAATTCTTGAATTAATGTAATATTAAGATGAAAAAGAAGTGTAAAAATGGCAAATCAAACTAGGAATGAGCGTTGAGGACATTGCTTGCGTTAGTTCAAATGTAGGTTGGTAACGTCTTTTCGCTGAAGAAATCTCGGTTTTCGCTGAATATTTTTCATGATATGAAGTGAATTCTGTATTTTTGCAACAGAAATAAAATATTAATAGCATTTTTCGATAAGTTATGAAGAGTTTTATATTAGGAATCTTAATGATGATAGGGACTTTGCCGGCAATGGCTGGCAATTATCCCTATCTGACATTCGAGTTGACGGACGGGGCAAAGGTCTCTGTTTCCGTTAGCTCGTTGTCGTTGTCTGTCAATGGTAATACTCTAAAGGCTGGGGCGCAGACATTCACCATCTCAAACCTCTCAAAGATGTATTTCTCATCAACAGACGAGACGAATGGCGGTGCTACGGCGATAGAGGAACTTACTGCTGACGACCTTGAGGGTAAGGAAATCTATGACCTCAACGGGCATAGGCTTGACTCTGATGCTCAGTTGCCTCGTGGTGTGTATATCGTAAAGAGCAAGAACAAAACCTGTAAAATAGTGGTAAGATGAAGAAGATATTTGCACTCATTTCTGCGCTCGTGCTGACGATAGCGGCTACGGGACAGACGCTGAACGTCAAGGTGGGCAATGTCATCTATCAGTATCCTGCCTCTCAGACAGGTGAGATGACCTATACGGACGGCTCAAAGCTTACCATTATGGGAAAGACTTTTTCGCTCAGCGATATTGATGCCATGACGGTGGATAATGCGGAGGTGACCGATAACCGAGTGACGGTGGAATACGAATCATCATCGGCTAAGGTGTATGTGGCTGGTAATGTAGCGAAATATGTTTCTCCGACTATCAATGGCGCACACGTCACCATAGCGCAGAGTAATACCTCTGCCGTGGATGATGACGAGATAACGTATCAGTTGAGTGGCACGACCTCCAATGGTTCTCTGTCACTTTCTGGCTCATATAAATGCACGGTCTCTTTGGCTGGCGTGACATTGACGAACCCAAGCGGTGCGGCTATCAATATCACCAACTCAAAGCGCATACAGATAAGCGCGAAGAAGGGTACGGTGAACACGCTGGCTGATGGCGCTAACGGTTCGCAGAAAGCTTGTATCTACAGCAAGGGACAGATACAGTTGCAGGGTGGCGGTACGCTGAATGTTTCGGGCAATACAAAGCACGGCATCAAGAGCGCATCGTATATCTCTATAAAGAACCTTACGCTGAATATCACTTCTGCTGTTGGTGACGGTATCAGTTGCGAGGAATATATGCAGATGAAGAGCGGTGTGGTGACTATCAGCGGTGTTGGTGATGACGGCATACAATGTGACCTTAGCGGTGATGCTTCTACAGGCGAGACCGAGGACCATGATGACGAGGATAGCGGTAACGTGTATATCGAGGGCGGTACGCTCACCATTACCACTACGGCTGTTGCATCAAAGGGCATCAAGGCAGATGGTGATATCCGTATTACTGATGGCATCGTCAATGTTACGACTACTGGTAATGGCACATACGATAGCGACGATAAGGATGCCAAGGGATGTGCTGGACTGAAGTCTGACGGTAACATGACCATTAGCGGCGGTACTCTCACGCTGAAATCAACAGGCTCGGGCGGTAAGTGTATCAAAGTTGACGGTAAGCTCAACGTTACAGGCGGTGTGATAGAGGCGACCACGACAGGTGGCACATATAAATACGGTAATGTGGATGCACAGCCAAAGGCTATCAAAAGCGATGGCGATATGACCGTAAGCGGTGGTAGCATTAAGGCTACGTCAAGCGGTCATGAGGCTATCGAGACAAAGGGTGAGATGACAATCAGCGACGGCTATGTATATGCCTTCAGTTCGGCTGATGATGCTATCAATGCGTCAAGTCACATGTATCTGAAGGGTGGTACGGTGATAGGCGTGAGCAATGGCAATGATGGTATTGATACCAATGGCAATATGTTGATCTCGGGTGGTACCATCATTGCGTGTGGAGCAGGACAGCCAGAATGCGGACTTGATGCCGCTGAGAGTTATAGGCTCTATATCACAGGCGGTACGGTTCTTGGTATTGGCGGTGGTAATAACACCGTGACCTCGACAAACGGTTCACAGTGCGTTCTCTCTACTTCGGGCGCAGTAACGGCTGGTACAGAGGTAAGCATAAAGAACGGCTCTACGACTCTGGCTACTTTCACTATTCCTGAAGGCTATTCACCTTCAAGTGGTGGGTTCGGCGGCGGTGGCCCTGGAGGTGGCTTCGGAGGCTTTGGCGGAGGTCCTGGCGGTTTTGGAGGCAATCAGGGGAATGGTAGTTTTAGCTATCTTCTCAGTTGTCAGGGACTGACATCTGGCTCAAGCTATACCGTTACAATCGGTTCAACTTCTACCTCGTGCAAGGCTGCTACCAGCTATGCAGGGAGGTAAAAGAAAAAACAGCCCCTTTCCTGTCCTTCGGACATCCTTTCCCCGCTCGGGGCAAGGAATTATATAGTAAAAAAAACTCAAGGGAATCCCCGTAAGCAGTAAAATGTATCTACTCCCTTCCCCCGGGCGGGGGAAGGGTAGGGGTTAGGGGCTACAATATTCTTCTTATTACTACGTTATAAATATGATAAAATTACAATGTATGAAGCAGTCGCGGCTGGAGAACATCATATACTTGGCGGTGTGGGGCTTGCTCTTCGCAGTTCCGCTGCTGAGCGTGTATGTGCGTACGGTAAGCGATGTGAACCTTGAGTTCAATTGGACTGAGGTGTTCATCGTGTGGAAGCATTTCGCTGTCTATCTGGCGCTGTTTCTCGTGCATAATTTCCTGCTTGCACCGCTGCTCGTACATAGCCATAAGCGAATATTGTATTTCTCACTCGTGACCGTGCTGATAGTGGCATTCGTTGCATATCGCTATAGCAGCCGACCGGACAGGAATGACCACCACATGCCGCCTATGGAGAAGCCACTTCCACCGCCATCTACAAAGATGGGCATGGAGGGTAAGAAACCGCCATTCAGGCACCATCCGCCTCCATTCAAGGGTGATATGAAGCCTCCATTTAAAGGCGGTTTAGAAGGTCGTGACGCTCCGCCACCTTTCCTTATCGGCGAACACGAGATTATGGCTATCGTGGTGCTCATCCTGATGTTCGCTGCTAATCTCGGCATAAAGAACTATATCAGAAGTCGTGATGACAGGAAGCGGCTTGTGGAATTGGAGAAGCAGAATCTGGAGCAGCAGTTGGAGTATTTGCGCTATCAGATTAATCCGCATTTCTTCATGAACACGCTCAACAACATCCACGCCTTGGTGGATTTCGACCCGGCAAAGGCACAGGAAACGATTGTTGAACTATCGAATATGATGCGTTTCGTGCTCTATGAAGGAAACAAGCAGAGTGTACCGCTATCGCGTGAACTTGATTTCATAAGGCATTATGTCACGTTGATGAAGTTGCGCTATACGGATAAGGTGAAGATTGCGCTCGATCTTCCAGATGAAACGCCAGACCGTCAGATTCCACCATTGATTCTCGTAACCTTCATTGAGAATGCCTTCAAGCATGGAGTGAGCTATAAGCATGAATCGTTCATCGAAGTGAAAGTGACTGTGGAGGATGATACGCTGCGGTTCAGTTGTCATAACTCGAAGGCAGACCATCCAAACGAGGAGAAGGGTGGGGTTGGCCTTGCCAATGTCCGTAAGCGCCTCGACCTGATCTATGGTGAAAGGTATAGGCTTAGTATAAAGGACAAGTCTGATGCCTATCATGTAGAGCTTTATCTTCCGCTTGTTTAGAGTTTAGTGTTTAGTGTTTAGAGTTTAGTGTTTAGTGTTTTGGGTGTAAATTGTAAATAGTAAATTGTAAATGACTTTCCGTTGTCTTGCCATAGATGATGAGCCGCTTGCTCTCAAGCAGCTTGTGGCGTATATCAGTAAGGTGCCGTTCCTTGAACTTGCAGCCCAATGCCAGAGTGCGTTGGAGGCTCGTGAGTTCTTGGCGAATGATACCGTAGATGCTATTTTCTGCGATATTAACATGCCCGACCTCAACGGAATGGATTTCGTGAAATCGCTTGCCGTGCCGCCTCTTGTCGTCTTCACCACAGCCTATTCAGAATATGCCGTGGAAGGCTTCCGCGTTAATGCCGTGGACTATCTGCTAAAGCCATTCGGTTTCCAGGAGTTCCAGAGGGCGGTGCAAAGGCTGTGTGAGAGGAAGGGAATGGGACAACCACAGCCTTCCCAAAAGGAAGAAACGGATACAGACACGCTTTTCCTCAAGACCGATAACCGCATCGTAAACGTGAATATATCCGATATCCGCTATGTGGAGGCAATGAGCGAGTATCTGAAGGTGTGGCTAGACAGTCTGGCAAAACCTATCGTCACCCTGCTTTCAATGAAGAAGATAGAGGAACGACTTCCTAATTATTTTATGCGCATACACCGTTCCTATATCATTAACCTCACTAAGATTCAGGAGGTGAACAAGAACCGTGTCGTTATGGATGCAGACACCTACCTCCCTATCGGCGACCTGTATAAAGATGCCTTTCAGAAGTACATAAGCACCAAGTTCTTGAGTCGATAACCTTGCTTTACGCCTTGCGTTTTTACTCTATTAATCAAGTTAAGGGAATACATTCAAATAAGACGCGAAGTCGCAGAGTTTTCTTTTTCTCTGTGTCTTCGCGTCTATGCGTTATGATAATATTTAAATTCCTTACTTTCCGATAGCCTTAATAAGTTGCTCGCAGATGCTCTTCATACCGCTGATAGATGGGTGGCCGTTCTGCTTCTCAATGTCATGCAATTCGATGAGAGGAACATTATAGTGTTTGCATACCTCGCGGCTGGACTCGTTGATCTCTTCCCTGAGTTCAGAATTGAGAATGGCATAGACCTTGGCCTTTGGGTATTTCTTCTGAATATTAACAAGAAGGCAGGCTAAGGCTGGACGGAATGCCTTGCAGTCGTCTTTTGTCCAGTCTGCATACTTATACTCTCCGATAGGAGATTGTGCCCAGGCATCGTTAGTGCCGCCAAAGACGAAGATGATATCAGGATTACCCAGAAGTTCGTAACGTGCGTTGAAAGAGTTTTTGGTAGCATCCATGCCTCCGTAGCCAGTATTACAAATGGTAGTGCCACCCCATGAGTTGTTCTTTTCCAGTTCATAACCCATGGCTTTGATATAGAGACTCCACCATGTCTGTTCTACTTTAGTAACATCGTTTTTGTCGTTAGGATAGAACGGCGCATATCCTTCAGGATTCATGCCCTGGAAAGTTGAGTACGAGTCACCGAGAATAGATACTTTCTTTGTCTGTGCAGATGCTAATAATGTCATAGCCATCAATGCAACTAATGTAAAGATTTTTTTCATTGTAGAATTATAGTTGTTATTAAATCATCATCACTAAATCAACCGCAAAGATAATCTTTATTTTTATAATAAGCAAATCTTTACGTCCTATTGACATTTTTTATATATGTTTTATCCCATTGCTCATAGCGATAAAAGGTGAATCCTCTTCGCAGATTGCCATTGTGACTTTGCTGTATAGGGAATAAAATAAAAAAGGAATAAGGATGAAAGTTGAGGGATTGTTACTATCAATTTTATTCCTTATTCCCTTTTGCTTTATGCTTTTAACTTTATTCTATCGTCTTGTCTGTGCTGTTCAGTAGCCGGTGTTGAGAACCTGCTGCTTCAGAATCTTGTAACATTCGATAGCGTGGACGTATGCCATGTAGCAAGTTGACTTGGTGAACTTTGTGTCGTCTTTGTAAGGGGCACAAAGTGACATTGGCCAGAACTGCGCCTCTCTTGGCGTTTCGTCGCCAGTGAAGCGGAAACCAGTGGTGTTGCCCATGAATCCTCGTGTGGAGCTGTTATCGTCCTTTTGAAGAACTTCGAAACCTGGGAGCGTGAATTTCATGATGGCTTCCTTATCCATCACCTCAACGGAGAGGATAGGACGTATGTCAACCCATTCTTTTGGTGTAGCCCTGCCGTCGTTTGCAATCTTACCAAAATAGCATCGTGTGGTGATGCGACCTTCTTCTTCGTTTTCGTAAAGAATGGCAGTTGCAGCCTCAGTGCAATTGCTTACAATCCAATTGATGATGTTGTTGTACATGACCTCCTTTGATTCACGAACCTGCAGGTAGGAGATAATCTCCATCTCTCCATTGTCGTTTAGCCTGTATGTCATCAAGTATTTCTTAGCTCTATCCTGATAAGTTTCTTTGTCGAGGGCTGCGCTGACCTCTAATGCTGCAGCGTTAGTCTTCTGACAGAATACAGCCAGTGATACTGAAAGACATATGCATATCAAAAAAAGTTTTTTCATAATCACTTTACACTTTATTCTTTATAATACTTGAACACTTTTTATGGTTTTCATGCTACAAAGATAGTGTATTTTATCTATATATCCAAATTTTTGAGCATCAATATTACGCTTTTTAACTATTTATTGACAAATTTTGCATGCACAGCGTCTTCCTGTGCTTTTGTGGCAAATTGCTGTGGAGTGAATTTTACCTTCTCTTTCATGAACTCTGGACGGTTGTATGAGCGTAGCAGTAATGTGTTGAGTTCAGGGTCCTCCTGAGGTACTGCAAACGCCTTATGACACTTGCCCTGGGCATCGAAATATGAGATGTATGGGCGTGTGTAATTGCCGTCATCACGTCGTGAGGCGGTCATGATCCAGCGGCCGTTGCTTGAGAATGACGGATAGCTCTCGGACTCTGGGGAGTTTAAAGCTGAAACTAATTGAGAATTGACAATTGAAAATTGAGAATTTTGGGTGTCGGTGGAATTTTCCATTTTCAATTTCCCATTTTCAATTATACAGATATCCGCATCCCTATGCCATACGTGGAAGCATCCGTAGTTGCCCAAGGAGAAAGTGAGGTACTTGCCGTCGGGAGAGACACGGGGCAGGGTAGCGCTCTTGCCTATTTTGGCAGCATCAAACACGAGTACAGGCTCACCGAACTTATGTGTGGTGAGGTCGAAACTGCGTGAGTAGATGTTGTATTTTAACTTGTCGTAGTTGGTAGGAATCGATTTCTCTCCCCTTGGGAACTGGATGCTGTCGAAATGGGCAGACGTGTAGTAGAGCGTCTTTCCGTCGGGACTCCATGTTGGGAAACACTCGTGTTCGTCGGGGATGTTACTGATATGTGAGACTTCGTTCTTTTCCACGTCATACAGGATAAGGTCAGAGTCGTAGTCGAGCACCTCGATCTTGTCTCTGTCGGCGGTGTGGAATATCTGTCGTGTGGTATTTGTTGAGAATGCCACGAGGGCTGCTGTTGGATGCCATGCTGGATAGACACCGGCAGAGAGTGTACTGTCGGTCTTGAGGTCTATTTTCTTTAGTTGCCCGTTGTGCACGAACATTGTTCCACCGCAGAACTGGCGCATGTGGAAGAGCATGTTATTGGTTCCGTAGTTTTGGAACGAGTGGCAGTTGATGCACTGTCCCTTCTCCTCGGTGTGTATCATCCTGTTGTTGTAGATGTCGCTTTCCTCAAAGCTGGAGAGGCTGCGCTGAACGATGGCGAGGTCCTCGTAGGCTACGTATGACGGCTGTATCAGACGATAGGAGATATACGGGTCGATAGTGTCTTTGGCAACATAGATGGGGAATGACTTGTAACTGAGCCATTTATCGCCCTTCTTGCCATACACCTCTACCTTTATGCCAGTCTCGCTTCCGGCAGCAGCAGAACGCAGTTCCTGCCATTCTTCCTCGTCAATAATGATCTTGTTCTCGTCGCCGTAGGTGAACGAGAGACCATTGAACGACAGTCGTGCCACAGCCTCTTCGCAGTCAGGAAGCATGAAGTTGGTAGGGCACAGGTTTGCAGGTATCGTCACTCCTGTGTAGTCGGGGTATATGTCCGGCAGCTTGTCGGTATGGGTAGCATCCGTAGGGATGGATGGGGAGGAGCAGGAAAGTATGAGTCCCCATAGCCCCCCGAGGGAGAGTATTTTGGATAGTATTTTCATTGTTGTTATTTACTATTTAGCTATTTACTATGTACTATTTATTTACTATTCTATTATATTTACTATTTACCATTCGCCTATTGATTGACAAAATAGAACATCAATCAAATAGTACATAAATAGTACATAGTAAATTGTAAATTGTAAATCAGGTCGGGAGGCCGTTTTAATAGCACTTCGAATCCCTATTGAAGAAATACACCCACCAGAAAGTGTTTCCGAATTCAGCATCAGTCTGTCGGGCTATGGACTCCTCAGAGAAGCCGTTCTTCAGCAGATTTTGGGAAATCTGGTCGAACTGATTATAGCGGTCGATGATTTTCTGGTCGTATTGCAGTCCGTTAGCTTTTGGGTCGGGAGCAGAAGACGGTTGCAGGTCGCTATAGAAATATGCCACCTGCTGATATACCTCAGGTATCTTCTCGCCCTTGTGGAGCTTTAGATAGAGGAGGTATTGAGGCCAGAACTTCTGAATCCTCTTCGACATTATGCTATAGACAAGACACATCTCTTGGAAGTACTTGGAGGCGTTGGTGTATGTGTCAGAGAAATAGTTTATGATGTACATCTCACAAAGTCCTTTGTCGCTGTCGATATAGTTTCCCATGTGAGAATGGAGGTCGTGAATCTTTGCGAGTTCTGGGTATTTGCCTATCAATTTCGGATTTTTGGCAAGTGGCAGATAGCGTTCAGCCCATTTCTTGTAGAACATGGTGCGTGAAAGTATCTTGAGGTATTTCTGCGCAAGTTCCTTCTCTCCGCTGAGGATAGCAGAAAGAACCATGACCTTTAGGTTAGCGATGTTGAAGCCATACTCTACCTGAATCTCCATGCAATAGTGGTAGGCGAAGTTTGTCATTCCATGATGGAGGTATATGATAGGTGCGGCCGTGTTGGCTGTGTGTACCTTTAGGGAGTCGCTTGGGGTAGGTGTCATTCCTCCGTCGTCATAGTCATACATGCTATTGCCTATGTCGCCTGTGTTGAAGAGGGCGATGTTCTTGAACATGATAAGCTGACGGGTGAGAGTGCCTTGTATCTGACGGATATGGTGGAGGGCATCTTCCCACTCCATGTCATCGATGGCACGATAAGCCTTGCACTCGGCATGGTAGTTTTCATCGTCGTAGTCGGCATCCTCCAGTACTCCGAATGAGAATCCTATTACGGCTACAAGGAGAATGGATGATATAATTGTTGCAGCTTTTGGACTCTTGATGCGGTCGCCAATCTTATAAGTTATGGCAAAGACAATGAGCATGACTATCGCAATCCAGAATGGGGAAGTGAGCGAGGTGTTTGTTATGTTTCCACTCTCAAAAACTGGAAGACCTGCTGTGAAGAACTGCTCGCTGCGCATCGTGTCAAACAATTGTTTGAACAGGAATGGGGTAATGCCTGCCGCAAGGATATAAAGCACTCCGGCAACCCATTTCCGCTCCATGAGCATCACAACTCCCAAGGTTGCAGCGGCAGCCATGGCATAGATGCCTATAAAACGGTAGAGTCCCACAAGGAGAACTGCCCCGAACAGGGCAACGATCATTGTGCCGAACTTGATTCTTATCTCTGCTGCGTATCGTAATAGGAAGATGAGCAAAGAGGTAGAAAGAAGTCCGAGCGTCTGGCTAAAGCAATAGCCATGGTTCTTACTATAGTAAATCCAGTAGCCGAGGTCTATTTCTGAAACCAATAGGCATACCAGAGGGATTAGCAGAATCGGGGATAGGGCATTAGGAATGCGGAGCGCTTTCTTCATAAGGAAGAAAAGGGCTATCCATATAAGGATAAGCACGGAACTTCCTAATGCGGGATAATAGAATAATTGGGTAAAGTAGCATCCTGCCCATTGCAGGAAACCTGCGGGAACGGCATGATACTGCTGAAAGAATACCGATGTGTCGTTGAATAGTGAGCGCATCTGCTGCATGTAAAGCACATCAGCATTACGCATCATCAGGAAATACCATGACAGTAGTGCAAATACGAGCACGCATATCCATGGCATAAGGTTCAGTAGGTTTAGTTTAGGTTTCATTCATCTATAAAAATAAATAGGAGTATAAGGAGTTCAAGGAGTACAAGGAGTACAAGACGATAGTCTCTATCGCTTATTTGAACGTTCAAAACATTCGTCTTGTACTCCTTGAACTCCTTGTACTCCTTTTACTTCTTACGCTTTACTTGTTCTTCTCAATCCAAAGACGGGCATTTACAAATGCCTCGTACCAAGGAGTTACCTCATCTGTGAGACGACGCTCCTCTGGGTAGTAACCACACTGCCAAGGGAACAGAGTACGCTCTGGGTGTGGCATGATAGCGAGGTGACGACCGTCATTGCTTGCGATAGCTGCAACATCGTAGCTTGAACCGTTAGGGTTAGCTGGATATTCAGAGTGGTTGAACTTAGCAGCGATGTTATACTCAGACTCAGCAAGTGGGAGGTTGAACTTACCCTCTCCGTGAGCTACCCAGCATCCGATCTTCTGACCAGAGAGAGAGCCGAGCATTACAGAATCGTTCTGTGGGATAGTCAGGGTAACATATGTTGACTCGAACTTGTGAGAGTCGTTGTGAAGCATCTCTGCATAGTCCTTAGCGTTGCTAACAGCATGGTCGTTGTTCAGGAGACCAAGCTCCACCATCAACTGACAGCCGTTGCAGACACCGAGTGACAATGTGTCCTTACGAGCATAGAACTTATCCAGAGCCTCCTTCGCCTTTGGGTTGAAGAGGAATGCACCTGCCCATCCCTTTGCAGAACCGAGAACATCAGAGTTAGAGAAACCACCGCAGAATGCCACGAGGTTCACTTCCTCAAGAGTCTCACGGCCTGTGATAAGGTCGGTCATTGTAACATCCTTCACATCGAAGCCTGCCATGTAGAATGAGTATGCCATCTCGCGCTCAGAGTTAGTACCCTTCTCACGGATGATAGCGGCAACAGGACGGTTGCTCTCTGGGCGTGCAACACGCTTGAGCTGTGGAGCCTTGAAGGTGCACTCAAGAGGCACGTTCTTGTAGTTCTTGAAACGCTCTGCTGCCTTACCGTTGAATGACTGACGACGGTCGAGGAGGTATGAAGTCTTATACCAAGCGTCGCGCAACTCGTCGATGTCGAATACGAGGGTAAGCTCACGGTTAGCAAGCT
This sequence comes from uncultured Prevotellaceae bacterium, assembly GCA_946406435.1. Classification (GTDB taxonomy): domain Bacteria; phylum Bacteroidota; class Bacteroidia; order Bacteroidales; family Bacteroidaceae; genus Prevotella. The sequence continues at coordinate 27,827 of CAMJKP010000031.1, forward strand.
CTGAGTTTGGAACCTGAGCATTGCTTTGATGACGCTTGATAGTGATGTTGCGGTCTGCTGAAGGAACACCGATCTTAGCGTATGCGATACCTGCATCCTCAAGAATCTTCTTCGCACGTGGAGCGTCAGCATCAGCAACCTGAATAACGATACCTGGGTTCTCTGCGAAGAGCACCTTAACGATGTCGTCGCCCTTGATCTTGTCGAGGTCGAGAGCAAGACCGCCCTTAGTGTTTGCGAAACACATCTCAAGCAATGTGGTGATAAGACCACCTGCTGAAATATCGTGACCTGCAAGGATAAGGCCTTCGTTTACGAGCTGCTGAACTGCGATGAATGCATCGCGGAAGTACTCGGCATTCTTAACGGTTGGAACATCAGAACCAACCTTGCCCTGACTCTGTGCGAATGCAGAACCGCCAAGCTGAAGCTCGTCGAATGAGAAGTCGATATGATAGAGGCGTGAAGCCTTTACGTCCTTGAGTACTGGAGAAACAACCTTCTTGATGTCAGAAACCTCACCGCCTGCACTTACGATAACGGTACCAGGAGCGATAACCTTCTTTCCATCAGGATATTTCTGAGTCATAGACAGAGAGTCCTTACCTGTTGGTACGTTGATCTGAAGCTCGCAGCAGAAGTCTGACAATGCCTTAACGGCTGTGTAGAGACGAGCATCCTCACCCTCCTGAGCGCGGCAAGGCCACATCCAGTTAGCAGAAAGTGAAATGCTATCCATACCGTCAGCCAAAGGTGCCCAAACGAGGTTTGTGAGTGACTCTGCAACAGAGAGTACAGAACCTGCTGCTGGGTTAGCAAGAGCTGCCTGTGGAGCGTGACCAAGTGATGTTGCGATACCCTTTGTACCTGTGTAGTCGAGAGCTACAACACCGCAGTCTGACAATGGCAACTGAAGTTCACCCTGACATTGCTGACGTGCTACACGACCTGATACGCAACGGTCAACCTTGTTTGTCAACCAGTCCTTACAAGCCACAGCCTCAAGCTGAAGCACGTTCTTCAGATAGTCGGTGAGTTGAGAGTTTAGTGTTGAGTGATTAGAGAGACCAGAGAGGTCGTATGTCACAACATCGTATGTACGCTTCACGGTCTTGTCCTCCATGATTGTCTTTGGAGAACTGCCGAACATCTGCTCTACTGCGAGGTCGAATGGACGAACGCCGTCAGCCTGCTCAAAGGCAAAGCGATGGTCGCCTGTTGTCTCACCTACGGTGTACATTGGAGCACGCTCACGATCTGCAATCTTCTGCACATGCTCGATGGCAGACTCGTCGATGAGCAAGCCCATACGCTCCTGTGACTCGTTTGCGATGATTTCCTTTGCAGAAAGAGTCTTGTCGCCTACAGGGAGCTTATCCATGTGAATCAATCCACCACACTCCTCTACAAGCTCTGAGAGACAGTTTACGTGACCTGCTGAACCGTGGTCGTGGATAGATACTACTGGGTTTGAATCCTCCTCACCGAGAGCGCGGATTACGTTGTATGCACGCTTCTGCATCTCTGGGTTAGCACGCTGAACAGCGTTAAGCTCGATACCGCTTGAGTAGCGACCTGTCTCTACTGAAGAAACAGAACCACCACCAAGACCGATGCGGTAGTTCTCACCACCCATTACGACAACCTTGTTGCCTGGCTGTGGCTCGCCCTTGAGACAGTCACGCTGAATGCCGTAGCCTACACCACCAGCAAGCATGATAACCTTATCGTATGCGTACTGCTCGTTGTTCTCGTTGTGCTCGAATGTAAGTACAGAACCGCAGATAAGTGGCTGACCGAACTTGTTTCCGAAATCAGAAGCACCGTTAGATGCCTTGATAAGAATCTGTTCTGGTGTCTGATACAACCACTGACGAACAGGCAGAATCTTCTCCCATCCGTGGCAGTCGCTCTCGTTACTCCACTGTGGAGTATTTGCAGGGAGGTTCTTGACAACTGGGTCTGTCTCGTTCTTACGAGGATATGATGTCATATAAACGGCTGTACCAGCGATTGGCCATGAACCTACACCACCGCCCATACGGTCACGAATCTCACCACCAGTACCAGTAGCAGCACCGTTGAATGGCTCTACGGTTGTTGGGAAGTTGTGTGTCTCAGCCTTGAGTGAGATAACAGACTTTACCTTCTTGATCTTGTAGAGATCTGGCTGTGAATGGTCTGTTGGAGAGAACTGCTCAATCTCAGGACCTGCTGAGAATGCCACGTTGTCCTTATATGCAGAGAGAATCTTGTTAGGGTTCTCGTTAGTCGTCTTCTTGATCATCTGGAAGAGACTTGACTCCTTCTCCTCGCCGTCGATGATGAACGTACCGCCGAAGATCTTGTGACGGCAATGCTCTGAGTTGATCTGAGCGAAACCGAAGATCTCAGAGTCGGTAAGCGGACGGCCGAGCTGTCCCTCCACCTTGTGCAGATAGTCAATCTCCTCCTTTGAAAGGGCGAGACCCTCCTGCTCATTGTAAGCCTCAAGGTTGTCAACGTGCTTGATTGGCTCTGGCTTGATGTTAACGGAAAAAATGTCCTGGTTCAGTCCGTTGTACATACGCTGGAGCATAGGGTCATGCTCTGCGTCCATAGAAGAAACTGGGAAATACTCCTCAATACGCGAAATGCCCTTGAGAGCCATGTTCTGGGTAATCTCAACGGCATTGGTACTCCAAGGAGTAATCATTTCACGGCGTGGACCTACATAGTATCCGTCCAAAGACTCAGCATCAACAAGTGATGCGTTGCCGTACAGCCAACAAAGTTCGTTTGTCTCATCCTGACTGAGCTTATGATCTACCTCAGTAGCGATGATGTTCTGTGATGGGGTCTTGAAAAAAAGAATCATATATTTTGAAAAATTACTAATTGCAAATTACGAATTACGAGTTGCAAAATTAGTAAATTTTCGTGACATTACAAAATCTTTTCTACGAAAAGTATATAAATGAAAAATGAAAAGTGAAAAATGAAAAATACAGGTTACATTTTAGTGAATAGTTAATAGTGAAAAGTGAATAATACTTAATACTAGTAGCCACCAGAACGAAGCTTGCACAAAGGCGTTAGCCAGTATTAAGTATTATTCACTTTTCACTATTCACTTTTCGTTTGTTTTGTCGCCTTCCGGTTCCCTTCCCCATCCATGGGGGAAGGGGCGGGGTTAGGGGTCATTTCTTGCTATGCTCGTATTCCTCGTACTCAGCAATCTCTCTTTCTGCTACGTGTGCAAGACCATAGTGCTCGTCGTGCTGTGAGATGTCAAGACCGATATGCTCGCTCTTCTCGCTAACACGCATTGGGATGAAGTGGTCGATAAGCCAATAGCCGAAATAGCTCATTATGAACGTATAAACGATAACCACAACGATTGCAAGGAGGTGGTAAAGGAATATCACAAAACCTTCCCAAGTACCTGCTATAAGACCTTCCTGAATGAAGATGCCCGTCAGAACAGTACCGAATATACCGCCAGTTCCGTGTGTTGGGAATACGTCGAGCGCATCGTCCACATTTGTCTTGCTTCCCCAGTAAACGGCTGTGTTACAGATAAGGGTTATTATGAATGAGATAAAAATACTCTGGCCAACAGTAACGTAACCTGCAGAAGGCGTTATTGCCACAAGACCTACTACACAACCGATAGCTGCACCCATAGCACTTGGCTTACGACCTTTGAGACAGTCGAAGAATATCCAAGTCATCATAGCCACACCTGATGCTGTGGTGGTGTTGAGGAATGCCTTAACTGCCTGTCCGTCAGCATGAAGAGAACTTCCTGCGTTGAAGCCGAACCAACCTAACCAGAGCATAGCCGCACCAAGGAGAACGAATGGGATATTAGCAGGTTCGGAGTTGCGTGTTGAAGCGCGTCTGCGACCTAAAAAGATAGCTCCTGCAAGGGCTGCTATACCTGATGAAGCGTGCACCACGATACCTCCGGCAAAGTCAACAACTCCCCACTTCAGGAAAAGTCCGTCAGGATGCCAAGTCATGTGTGCAAGCGGACAATAGATTACCACAAAGAAGAAGAGCATGAACCAAAGGTAACCGGAGAAACGTACACGCTCAGCAAATGATCCGGTGATAAGTGAAGGCGTTATGATTGCGAACTTCATCTGGAATAGGGCGAAGAGTGCCAAAGGTATTGTCGCACCTCCCATGATATGTCCCGTAGGAGTGGTGTAAACATCTCCGCCTACGTTCTGGAACATCAAGAATGTCAACGGATTACCTACAACTCCACCAATATCGTCGCCGAAAGCAAGACTGAATCCGAATGCCACCCAGAGAACGGAGATAAGTCCCATAGCAATAAAACTCTGCAACATAGTGGAGATCACGTTTCGTGCTCCCACCATACCACCATAGAAGAATGACAATCCTGGTGTCATCATCAATACGAAGATGGTTGCTGTGATGAGCCACGCAACATCAGCCCCGTCAATCTTCGACATATCACACTCGAACGAAGGTTCGCCAGCGAATAAACCGCCAATAGCGATAATGACCATCATGGTCATGAGGATAATCCAACGCTTTTTCATAACTTTTGCTTGTTTTCTCTTTTATTTGTGTTAAGTTTACTGTGCTTTTGCTTTCAAAATGTCTTGAAATCGGGTGCAAAGTTAGACAAAATGCTACAAGCATACAAGGGATAATAGCAAAAAGTAAATATATAAATCTTTGTGGTGATATTTTGTCTGGTATTAAATCTATTTTAGTTATAAATTGTAATGTAAAAATGTAAAAATGCTTACAATTTGTAATCAAGGGCGTGTCGCGTTGTTTTGTATATGTGATATGGAGAAATGAAAAGTAAACCCAAGAAATGCCTCGTATCTTCCTCCGTTCATCCTCCTATGTACCTTCGCTCTTCCTCCGTACCAAAGTCGGTGCAAAGTCGGTGCAAAGTCGGTGGGGGATGGGAGTTTCATCGAGTTTGGTACGGAGGAAGAGCGAAGGATTATGGGAGGATGAACAGACCATGAAATATAGTAAATCCTCATTTAATGTGAATTTAGAGAATATAAAAATTCCCACACAGCCAAGGATGAGACTCGATTGTGTGGGATTTTTTGTTTAAAAAAGTGGAATGACAGGTTACTGGTATTTGATGTTTCTATCAAATTTACCATCTTTGTCTTTTATGGTAATCCATTTATTGTATAATTTCTTTTCGCGAATTTCATCCCATGAATAAATCTTTGCATCTTTAAATTTTATTAGAAAGAAATATTCGGTGTCTGTATTATTGAATAGATACAACTCATTAACTGGAAATATAGAGTCTGGGTATATTGTCATATATTCCCTCTCCATTCTTGCTTGTTCTGTTGGGGTAATGACTATTTCATGTCCATTATCATATGTTGTCATATTGATGTTGCTGTTATTGTTACGAAGAATACTATCTATTGATGCAAGTAATGGTGCTTTGGACTTTATATCAACATGATATATATATCTAAACCATATACTATCAATATTGTCATAGTCAGAAATCCCGACAAATAATGTGTCATTTGTGCAATTTTTGAATTGTTCCACATATACGCAATCCATTGCTGGTATGCAAGACGATAAATAACAAATAATTACCGAGAAGCCTACTAATATATTCCTGTATTTTTTACTGATTTTCATAATGCTTTTTCTTTGGTTGTATTTTCTGGGTTGGAAAATAGTATTCTGATTCTTTTACTGTCGGCAAAGGTAAACAAAAATCCTAATATCACAAAGGAAATTCTTGAAAAACGCAGATGTTTCTAACAACCGCATTGGCCGATAAAAGGAAAACTAACAGTTTCTCCTTTCGTGTTTTTGACGCTTATTTTGCCTTTGAGGGTGTAAGATTCATCGCCTGTGTCTTTTTGGGAGGAGATTTCTATTGTGGCAGAATATGAATCGTTTGAATACTCCATTTCCTTTCCTGAATCTTTCTTCAATAAAAGAAGTTCCATTTTGCCATTTATTTTCATATATGTCTGTTGGGCAAAATCATTAACCATGATATATCGATTGTTAGACATATCATCTTTGTTCAAATAAAATTCACAAGAACCTCCGTCTATTTCTTGTGGATATTCCGTGAATGGTTCCACTTTGAATGAGCCACTATTGTTTTGTGTGCATGCAAGCAAAGGTATGGCTAATAAAATTAATAATGTCTTTATTGTTTTCATTATGAAATTATTCCGTATGCTGATTTTGCTTGCAAAAATAGACAAAAATCCTAATATCACAAAGGGAATATGGTAAAAAACTTACAGGAATGATAATCTTTGCATAAACATCTGTATACAAAACAATGGTTGCGTGCCGTTTCCGACACGCAACCTGAGAATTTTAGTTTTAAAAGTCAAGTATGTGTAAAATTCTCAGTTCCTTTTTATTGGTTAAACCATTGCAACGGGTGTTTCTTCTCTATCTTCAAGAATGTGTTGTATTCTTTATTCCTGTGTGACTCTCTGAAAATGAGCACGACAAGCGAGAGAATAATGATAAATGAGAAAATCCCGAAGGTATATATTGGCAGAATCCCATTATTTAGTACCGAATATATGAGAAATGCCACAGCTGCAACGCCTATACCTATATTTATATTCTTACTCAGATACTTGTTCTTTGTTAATCTTGCTCTTATTACGTTAGGATTCAAGTCTTTTCTTGATTTTGTATTGGTGAAATTCTCCAGGAATTTCTTATTGAGAACGAAAGGCCTTTCTTGGGTTTGGCTTGCTGTCTTGTCCTGTCCCTCTACATACAGCTTTACCTTTTCGATAGAGTCAAACATCGACTCCTCTATGCAGTTCTCGTTTAGCATTATCGCATATTCATTCGTTCCGTCAACTTGCAATACCAGCACCTTATTATCATAATATACGGGCTTGAGCATATAGGTGTAAGATTCGATATCCTCGATGATAAGCGATGTATTCTGCTCGATATATTCCCATTTTGTCTTGGTAACCTTGCCATTATGTGAAATAATCAGCGTTCCGTCTTCTTGGAAGATATACACTTCTTTTACGTTCTCATCGTTGAATATAATCCACGACCTACTGCACAAAATCGTCTTTGCATCCAGAGCATAGCTCCAGTTCCTGATTCCCTTAGGTATGTTCAGCTTAAATGTCTTCATCTTATTGTCCTGCTGTTATCCCACGTTTCGTAGTCAATTACGAATTACTTACAGTATCTGATATGTTTATCTGAAATGCAAAATTATACATTTATTTTCATATTCGCAAATATTTTGCAAGTTTTCTGCAAATATTTGCATGAAATTGTTACTGCTATATTTTTTGATATATGTAAATGAGCTTTTTCGCTAGATTTTGCGGACTCTCGAATGAGGGGTTATTGCTTGTTTTGGATAATTTTTCAAGAAAAACGTTGCTGATATGAAAATAATTGTATATCTTTGCACTCGTCAAACAAAAAATAGACATAAACCTAAAAAATGAATATTATGAATAAGACAAAAACATTTATTGCGATAGCTCTGTTTTCTGTTGGAATTACCTGTTTTGCAACTGGTAGTGGTGAGGCTATGCCTGAAATGTCAACTATGATGGCTTCAAAGAAGGTTAAGCCTGTTACCGTAGAACGTAACTGCTCTACATTCACATCAATTGAAAATAAGACTCCATGTAATGTGTTCTACAAGCAGGGTGAGACTATCAAGGTCTCTATCGTTGCTCCACAGGATCAGACTGACAAGATCAATACTTATGTGGAAAATGGGGTTCTTGTGATAGAAATGGAAGATAACACATTTATCAAAGACACCAAGAATGTAAAGATTAATGTTGAGTCTCCTTCGCTCGAATCTGTATCTATTGCAGGTTCTGGTAACATTACTGTTCAGAGTCCTCTCAATACCTCAGGTAAGGATTTGTCTGTGTCTGTGAAGGGTAGTGGAATCATCAAGACAAAGAAGGTTGAGTGTAATGAAATTACAGCCAGCATTAGTGGTAGCGGTAATGTTGAGATAGGTGAATTGCAGGCTTCTTCTGCTCAGGTTGAGGTTAACGGAAGTGGTAACGTTGAATATAACGGCATGAAGATCAGCAAGAAGCTGGAAGCTACTATCAACGGATCTGGAAATGTTGCGATAAACGGTAAGGTGGATGTCGTTAATGTTGAAGTTCGCGGAAGTGGTAACTTGACAGGTAAGGTTGATTGCGATAACGTGACTGCTACCATTAAGGGGAGTGGAGACGTTAAGCTCTCAGGTGATATCAAAGCTCATTATACTACCGTAACTGGTTCGGGAAGGGTTACGATTAAGTAAGACCCTCTAAATCCCCCTTAAAGGGGGACTTTTTGACTTCCGGCTCTCCCCCTTTAATGGGGGAGCGGGGAGAGGGTCTTTCTCTGCCTTACCGCCTCATACAATAATATCGCGGCACTTACAGAAACATTCAGCGAATCCGTTATTCCGAGCATCGGTATTCGAATATGGGCATCGGCTGCTTTGCGCCAGATGTCAGTCAATCCTGTGGCTTCTGTTCCCATAACGATAGCCGTACCGCGTTTCATGTCGGTATCAT
>CAMJKP010000032.1 GCA_946406435.1 uncultured Prevotellaceae bacterium
AGCTCTCTCATATCAAGAGAATCCACGTAGCTTCTTACCAGAGTGCTTCTGGTGCTGGTGCAGCAGCTATGGCTGAGCTTCAGCAGCAGTATAAGGAGCTCGCTAACAACGAGCAGCCAACCGTTAACAAGTTCGCATATCAGTTGGCTTACAACGTAATTCCACAGATTGACGTCTTCCAGGACAACGGCTATACTAAGGAGGAGATGAAGATGTTCAACGAGACTAAGAAGATCATGCACACAGACGCTAAGTGTTCTGCTATGTGTGTTCGTATCTCTTCTCTCCGTGCTCACTCTGAGGCTGTATGGATTGAGACAGAGAGCCCTATCTCTGTAGAGGCTGCTCAGGAGGCTCTTCGCAATGGCGAGGGCGTTACACTCGTTGACGATCCAAAGCGTGTAGGTGCAAAGGCTAATCCTGATGCAAGCAAGGAGACAATGGAAGGTCTGCCTTACCCAATGCCTCTCTACACAGCTGGCAAGGATGACGTCTATGTAGGTCGTGTACGTAAGGACCTCTCTGATCCTAACGGACTTACATTCTGGCTCTCTGGTGACCAGATCAAGAAGGGTGCCGCTCTGAACGCTGTTCAGATTGCCGAGTACCTTATCAAGGTTGGAAACGTAAAGTAATAAAAGTGGCCTCTCCCCCCGCCCTCCCCCGTAGGGAGGGAGCTGGAAGGTAGAAGGCTAACTTATTTTAGAATATAGACAATCCCCCATTCTCGAATCGGCACCCTCCCTACGGGGGAGGGCGGGGGGAGAGGCCGATATTTTTAAGAATTGACTGATTTCAGTTTACTGAAGAAAATAGACTCACCGGAAGATCTTCGGAAACTTCCTGTGGACAAGTTGCCTGAGGTTTGCCAAGAACTGCGCGAGGATATCGTGCAGGAGCTCTCGGTAAACCCTGGGCATCTTGCATCTTCACTCGGCGTAACGGAGCTTACCGTAGCCCTCCATTACGTCTTTTCTACTCCTTACGACCGCATTGTGTGGGACGTGGGACATCAGGCTTACGGACACAAGATCCTTACAGGAAGACGCGACGTTTTCTATACAAACAGGAAACTAAACGGACTGCATCCTTTCCCTTCTCCTGACGAGAGCGAATACGACACCTTCACCTGCGGACATGCCTCTAATAGCATTTCTGCAGCTCTTGGTATGGCAGTTGCTGCCAAGCTATCACCCGACACCCAAGAACCTTCCCCAAAGGTTGTTGCCGTTATTGGTGATGGTGCCATGAGCGGTGGACTCGCATTCGAAGGTCTCAACAATGTCAGTTCTTCACCAAACGACCTGCTCATAATCCTCAATGACAACAACATGTCTATTGACCGCTCTGTAGGCGGTATGAAGCAATATCTTCTCAACCTAACCACCAATGAGTCTTATAACCATTGGCGTAACAAGGCTGCAGAATGGCTCACAGGCAAGGGTTTCCTGAATGATGACCGTCGCAAGACTATCATCCGACTAAACAACTCCATCAAGTCTGTTCTCTCACAGCAGCAGAACATCTTCGAGGGCTTCAACATTCGATATTTCGGTCCTGTTGACGGTCATGACGTGAAGGAACTCGTGCGAGTTCTCTCACAACTCAAGAACATGCGCGGACCTAAGCTCCTGCATATCCACACCAAGAAAGGCAAGGGGTACAAGCCTGCCGAGATAGCTGCCACTATCTGGCATGCTCCAGGAAAGTTCGACCCAGATACAGGTGCTCGAATCACAGGCAACGAGGAAAACAAGCCGCCTAAGTATCAGGACGTGTTCGGCGAAACCCTTGTTGAGCTCGCAAAGCAGAATCCTCGTATCGTTGGCGTAACTCCTGCAATGCCTACAGGATGTTCTATGAACAAACTGATGGAAGCATTCCCTGATCGTGCATTTGATGTCGGAATAGCGGAAGGCCACGCTGTTACGTTCTCAGGAGGCATGGCAAAAGACGGGCTCATCCCATTCTGTAACATCTACAGCGCATTCGCACAGCGTGCCTACGATAACATCATCCACGACGTGGCAATCATGAAACTGCCTGTAGTGTTCTGTTTCGACAGAGCGGGACTTGTAGGCGAGGATGGAGCTACTCATCATGGAGCATTCGATATGGCAGCCTTGAGACCTGTACCAAACCTCACCATCTCATCCCCAATGGACGAACATGAACTTCGCCGACTGATGTTTACAGCCCAGCTCCCAGACAAAGGACCATTCGTCATCCGTTACCCACGAGGTCGTGGCGTACTCATCGATTGGCGTTGTCCTCTTGAGGAGATAAAGGTAGGAACGGGTAGAAAACTCACTTCCATAGAAGGTGAAGGCGAAGGCATAGCAATCCTCACAATAGGTCCTGTGGGCAACACGGTGGAGAAAATGCTATCTTCCGACACCAAACACCTGCCTCCTGTCACCCACTACGATATGCGTTTCCTGAAGCCTTTGGATGAAGATATTCTTCACGAAGTAGGCAAGAACTTCAAAAAGGTGATAACAGTAGAGGATGGCGTTCGCAATGGTGGACTTGGTTCTGCCGTTACCGAATGGTTCCAGGATCACGACTATGATGTAAAGGTAAAGCGTCTCGGATTGCCAGACAGCTTCGTTGAACAAGGCACTGTTGCTGAACTTCATCATATCGTGGGAATAGACGAGGAAAGCATCGCAAAAACTTGCGCTTCGCTTTAGAATGAAAGCAAATTCGCTTACGCGAGGATTGGGAAAGTAAATTCCCAGTAAATTATATTCAGTAAATTAATATCAGCACAAGGAATTTCCAAACAAATTTGCATTTCCAGATATAATTTACTGATTCAATTTACTCCCAATTTACTTTCAAAAGTCATCCGCGCAAGCGGAAGCCAATAAAACTTATTTTATTTCTAAGGCTTATGAAAATCGTAATTGCAGGCGCACGCGCCATTGGTACATATCTGGCAAAGCTTCTCTCTCGAAACAACGAGGAGATTATCCTTATCGATGATGATGAGGACAGCCTTGATAATATCTCTACCAATTTCGACGTTCTCACCCTACACGCCCATCCAGGCAGCATCAGCGCACTACGTCAGGCAGGTGTGCAGGAATGTGACCTTTACATAGCCGTAACACTTGACCAGCACGTCAACCTTGAATCGTGCGCCATTGCCAAGGCTCTCGGAGCAAAACAGACGGTGGCAAAGGTAGAAGACTATGAGTTTGCCGACCCAGAGAACCATGACACCCTTCAGGCTTCTGGCGTTGACTCCGTGATATACCCTGAACTTCTTGGAGCAAAGGATATCATCAACGGACTTAAGATGTCATGGGTTCGTCTGCGTTGGGACGTGCATAACGGGGCGCTTGTGATGCTCGGCATCAAGCTGCGTGAGACTGCAGAGATTCTAAACAAGCCTCTCAAGGACATTTGCGGACCGGAGGAGCCTTATCTCATTGTTGCCATAAAGCGTGGCAACGAGACCATCATCCCTAATGGTAATGATGAGTTGCAGGCTAACGACCTCGCATATTTCATGACCAAGCGTAACTATATCCCTCTCATCCGCAAGCTCGTGGGTAAGGAAGGATATGCCGACGTGAAGAACGTAATGGTCATGGGCGGTGGCAAGACTGCCGTACGAACAGCCTCTACCCTGCCCGATTACATGAATATGAAGATTATCGAGAAGGATCCTGCACGTTGCGAACTTCTTAACGAACTCCTTCTTGATACTGACCGTGTGCTTGTAATAAATGGTGACGGACGTGATGTTTCCCTCCTCATAGAGGAAGGAATAAAGAATACTCAGGCATTCGTGGCCATAACAGGCAATGCCGAGACCAACATCCTTGCTTGTCTCACAGCCAAGCGCATGGGTGTGCGTAAGACCGTTGCTATGGTTGAGAACCTCGACTATGCAGCAATGGCAGAGAGTCTCGATATCGGTACTATCATCAATAAGAAGGCTATTGCAGCCAGTCACATATACGAGATGCTGATGGATGCCGACGTATCAAACGTGCGCTTCCTAATGAATGCCAACGCCGATGTAGCCGAGTTCGTTGCACAACCTGGCTCAAAGGTGACAAGAAAGAAGGTATTCGAACTCGGAATACCTTACGGAATGACAATCGGTGGAATTGTGCGCGACGGCGAGGGTATCCTCGTACGTGGCGGTACGCAGATACAGGCAGGCGACAATGTCGTGGTCTTCTGCCACAATGCCGACATGAAGAGAATAGAGAAATTCTTCCTTTAGTAAAGCAAATTCGTTTGTTTACTTTCTAAAACATCACACCCTTCCCTTTGGGAAGGCTTGGTTAGGCTAATGAATTTCAAACTAACATACAAGATTCTCGGTTCACTACTCTTCCTTGAGTCTGTGTTCATGATAATGTGCCTTGGTGTATCTCTGATATATCAGGAAGATGACACGTTTGCATTCATTCTCTCAATACTTATAACTCAGATGTTCGGTTTCGCCTTCCGCTATCTCGGCAAGGATGCGACCAACACCATGAGCCGACGCGACTCTTTCCTTGTCGTCACCCTGGCATGGACCCTGTTCAGTCTCTTCGGCACCCTGCCATTCCTCATAGGCGGCTACATCACAAATTTCACAAATGCCTTTTTTGAGTCAATGTCGGGTTTCACGACCACAGGTGCCACGATTCTTGATGATGTGGAGTGTCTGCCACACGGAATACTCTTCTGGAGAAGTCTTTCACAATGGATTGGCGGTCTCGGTATCGTGTTCTTTACCATTGCCGTATTGCCTTCAATGGTAGGCGGTTCTGTAAAGGTCTTTGCAGCCGAGGCCACAGGTCCTATAAAGACCAAGCTCCACCCTCGTCTCTCCTCTACGGCAAAGAGCATCTGGATTATCTTCCTAAGCCTGTCTGTTGTCTGTGGAATAATCTATTACCTTCTCGGAATGGATATCTTTGACAGTATAAACTATGCCATGACAACCCTCGCTACAGGAGGCTTTGCCACTCATAACGACAGTATCGAGACATTCCAGTCACCGGCAATAGAATATGTCAGTACCTTGTTCTGTTTCCTCTCCGGACTTAACTTCATTCTTCTCTACCGTTGCGTAATCAAGGGCGAAGTGAAGAATCTCCTCAATAACATAGAAGTGAAGTTCTACGTCGGCATCACCCTCATCTTCACATTCTTCATTATGGTGATGCTCATCACACACAACGGCTATGACTATGAGCATGCCTTCCGATGTGGCATATATCAGGTAGTTTCATTCCTCACCACCACCGGCCTCTTCAACGATGATGCTGCCCAATGGCCTCATGTCACATGGGTAATCCTTGCCGTGTGTATGTTCATCGGCGGATGTGCCGGCAGTACAAGTGGCGGCTTCAAGGTCGTAAGATGCATAATGCTATTGAAGGGAGTTCGCAACGAGTTCCGACAGATGCTGCACCCTCACGCCATACTACCATTACGCATAGGCGCAACCAATGTTCCAAACCAGAAGCGCGTCACCTTGCTTGCATTCCTGACCGTGTATTGCCTCATGTGCATCTTCTGTGCTTTTACTATGATAGCAGCAGGTGTAGATAACACAAACGCGATTACCATAACGATCTCCACACTTAGTAACGTAGGTCCTACGCTCGGCACAGAAATCGGTCCTACAATGTCATGGGACGAGCTCCCCGACTTTGCCAAGTGGATTTGCTCCCTCCTCATGCTCATGGGACGTCTTGAGATTTTCTCTGTACTGATAATCTTCACCCCATCATTCTGGAAGGAACAGTAAGACCTAACCAGTCCTTCCCAAGGGGAAGGCTTCCCCCCCTCCCCCCACATGGGGAGTAGTTAGTATTGCCAATCAAAAAGTGTATGCAAATTATTAACTGTTAATTGAAACAATGAATTTCGACTCTTACAACGATGAAAGCCGACGTGAGGAGCTAATAAGAATGATAGAACATTCAGTACAACAGCTCAGTGTCGGCGAACTGGAAGCCCTTTACTATGATATGGTTGCAAAGGACTATATTAAGTAATGGATAAAAAATAATGAGTAATGAATAATTGGTATAGCGTTTTGTTCTTCATACCAAACTTAATTATTCATTACTCATTTTTCATTATTAATTAACTGCATTTTCCATGCAGTTAGTCATGCTCATAATCCTCCGACATCTTCTTCATATTCTGATATGTAGTCTTGATGTCATCCCACGTAATGTCAATGCAGTCCTCTATCTTACGCTTGTTTGTGGTGTGGGAGATAAGCCAGTCGTAAGTCTTCTGAAGATAGAACAGACGTGCAAGAACACCATGATTACCACCCTCAAGCCAGTCAAAACGCAGCAACTTGTCCTGCCCTCTCTCCTGAAGATAGTTTACTACCCTCTTTGATTCCTTTACACCTACCGCCCTATCAGCCGTACCATGCATAATCCATAGAGGCAGCTTACCAAGTCCGCTCATATCCTTCAGCGAACAACCGCCACAAAGAGCCATAGCGGCTGCCACCTTCTCAGGATAAGAACCTACGAAATCCAGCGTACCATAACCGCCAAGACTCATACCGAGCACATAAACACGTGTAGAATCCACGTTATAGTTAGCCTTTGCCCATTCCAACAGATCATTGAGCTTAGACGGACTCCACGCACCACCCGGATTCTGAGGAGCAAGTACAAAAGCAGGAATCACCATACCCTTGTCAATAGCATTAAGCACACCATAGCGACGCACACGCATCAGGTCCTTACCACACAGGCTTGCACCATGCAGAAATATCACAAGAGGCATCTTATGCTGCTCAACCTTATAGTCCTCTGGAATGAAATACCAGAAGTTGTACCCACCCGGCACAGCATCCGTCAACTTCAGATACTCGCCAGCCGTTTGAGCTGAAGCTGAAACCACAGAAAGCATCAGCAACAACACGGAAAAAATGAAACGCTTTACGTTTAGAATATTTATTGCCATTGTTCAGTCAATAATTATTAGGTCAAAGGGGCAAAAGACAAAAGACTTTAGACCTTAGACCTTAGACTTTAGCCATTAACGTGGGGCAAAGTTAAGAAAAATCTCCAAGACAACCAATCTTTTTTAGATTTTTTAGCCAATACCCACTTATTATAAGATTCATCGCTCACTTTTCTTGCAAATTTGCAAATTTGTTATTACCTTTGCATTTGAAGATGCTTAAGAACCACTCTAAGGAACTTGAGCAAATCATTCTAACGTGGCTTACATATAAAAAATGCGAACAGAAAAAATGAAAGGTATTATTTTCTTAATCATATCATGCGTGATAATCCTTCTGGCGGTTTTATTCGTGCCCAAAAGTAGCATGAACTTTGCGAGCAGTCTATTGCAGGCATTACTATATATGATTATTCCAATAACAGGCATCTATTGCACTTTGGAACATATAGATATGGGAGTGCGTATAATAATAGGGATTGTTGCAGCTGCAATTGCAGGTGTTTTGTTCTATTATTTAGGAATGTACTTGTGTCGATGCTATGAAAACATAGTAACGCCAGGTAAATACATAGGACATTCAATCCAAAATGCCATTTGTATTCTGTGCACATTATGTGGCATTGGTATATCGATTTTTGGAATCTTACATCTGAGAGGTCAATGGTTAACTATTGTTTCATACGTGTTTTTTATTCCCTTATATATTCTTTTGCTTTTATGCAGCCAGTATAACTATGAGAATTAGAAAGGGATAGCAGAAGAACTATATGCAGGAAGGGAGAACCAGTGTACTATTTCGACCGAATACAAAACCTGAATATAATAGATTGGGAAACCAAATAAAAACTCAGCCCTCGCTACTGGGATGTAACGAGGGCTGAATATGTTATATGATATTCGAGCGAATAGACATTTTGATATTAACTACTCAGGAATGAGCCAGTCGCTTATCTATATACCTTTGCAAAAGCATTGTCTCTTGGCGACGCATATAGCTTTCCATATATTTGAAGTCTATAGAATCATCTTCCATAACAGGCAATACTATTTTCTGTCTATTCATACGCTCACCACTAAATTTATACCCATACTGATATTTGCTCTTTTGTTTCAATATTGCAGTCTTAAGAAACAGATACACATATCTATTTCCTTCATGCTGTTTGAATTTAATACGTTTTACATCGTCTGTGAATATAGCTTTATAGGGGTGATAGAATCCGATGGCAACACCATTTCCATTGTAGTTCACTCCCAAAACATTGCTATCCAACGACGAATTAGAGTTTCCTACAAATCGGGTAAGTCCATTGTTGGAATCTGCCGCACCAATAAAAGGTCTTTTTCCTTCTATCATATATCGTGATACCAAACGCACACCAGATTTTATCGTACATATTTCGTTTAGAGAGAAGCTTTTCCAGCGCGTTTCTGGACTTTTACCCCCCCCTGGCGGTTTATATCGTAAACGCGCTCCAGATAGGCCTTATATTGCGTCAGAAGACGCTTTTCTACGGCTTTCATGTATTTATCCATAAAAGCATAATCTGGTTGGACTTTTTCATCAACAGGGAGCATCAATTTGAATATGCGTAATCTTGCAGAATTTATACTCCGACCATGCCCAAACAAAGAACGTTGCATAGAAATACTACGTGCGATAAAAAGCATTGTATATTTGCTCATTGAAACTTTCGGAATAAGAGCTGTAACATGAGAATCTAATGCCATTTGACATGGTTGATAATATGCTAATCCAGCCCCACCATCACCATCATTATTTAAAGTAATGCAATGACCGTTATATAACTTTTTAGAATTCTTAGAAACAAAAGTCTTATAACCATTATCACATTTCTTGGCTGATACAAGTGGAATTTTTCCATCTTGTAATGCGCCCATATTATTTTGATTGCCCTTATCAAAATAGAACAAGTCACCCAACGAAAACGCTTTCCACTCAAGGTTGCTAATTAACTTCATAAACTTTCCTCCTTCCCTTCAAACAAATATCCCCTACCATGCGCAATCATTGAGAACTCAAATGTTAGATAATCAGCCATAGCTTGTTCAAAGTCGGCATCTGTTGGGATTTCTTCATTGAAATAGTAAAATGAATGAAGCCACTCATCATCAGGCTCCACCGTGCTTTGTACCATAAAACTAACGGGAGCAGGACGTCCCATCTTCCAGCAATCTAACAGAAACCTTTTCTGCTCTGCTGCTCTTTCTGTAGGAAGCAATCCAACATGAGCGAATACTTCATAGCCATCGTCCTTAAAATCAATGAATTTTGAGTATTTATTCTGCGGATGTGGATGATGAGCGGTGAATATTGCTATTACAGGATTCACACCTACACCATAGAAAGTCTGCGGATTGAGTGTAATAACCCCTTCGAGCGTATGTCTTTCCAAAATATATCGCTTATCTTCCTTGTCTTCTTTCGATTTTCCAACCATTGTACTCTGTGGTACAATAACGGCACAACGTGCTCCATCATCCAATGAATCAAGAAGATGACGAATAAATTTTAGTTCCGAAAGATGAGCTGTTTCCTTCACTTTTCCTTGTGAGTATGGTGGATTCATTAAGCCAACAGTAAAATGTTTAGCCCTCAAATTTTCAACATTCTGTTTCAAAAAGTCTTGGCAGAGAAGATTACTTTTACCATCGCCACGAAGAATCATATTAGTTGTAGCGATAGCAAACATATCATCACGCAATTCTATTCCATGCAGTTGATTCCTACGTATGTTTTCATGCTTGTCAATTGAAGCCATTTCAAGCATTCTATGCATAGCAGCTACAAGAAAACCACCAGTACCGCAACACGGATCAAAGACATTATCTGAAGGTTTCATATCGACCAACTCCGTGAATAGCTCGGTTATGTGTTTTGGAGTTAATACAACGCCAAGTGTCTGTCCATCTCCTCCACTATAACTTATAAATTCGCCATAGAATCGTCCCAACACATCTTCTGGTGAATTATTGGTGATAGCGGTAAGGATGTTAGAGTTAATATACTCAGCAAAATATCGTAGTGGCGATTTACCAAGTTGTTCGTGCTTTTCTGATAAGTGTGGACGATTCTTAATCAGTGTAAACTGTTCAAGAACACGCTGTTTCTTCACCTCTGGCTGTACTTGAACACGGTCAAGGTGTGTTGAAAGTGCCTCATAGATTTTCATGCCGTCTGTCTTTATTTTATCAGCCTTCAAATCCTCCGTATTGAAATCTTCTTCGCCCAAAGCCAGTAGAATAGCAGAGACGACAAGCGGCTTCTCTGTATCGCCTAACTGACCATAATTGCGCAAATCCTCGTGTAATTTTCCCGCACGACGAATTATTTCTTCCAGTTCGACCTGCTCAATAGGTTTATTCTCACATATTTTCTCGTCATAATAGCGTTCTATCTTGTCGGCAGCAAACCAAGAGAAATCCTTTTCATACGGCATTAGTTTATAACCTGTAGAACTGACGTAAATAGGACGAATACGCAGACGGTCTTGCTGAGTACCAGAACATCCAAAAGCAATAACACGCTTAAAATTAGTGTTCTGAATTATTTTGAGTGCATAATGCAAAGCACCATTCTCGGCATAATCAATTTTACTTTGCGTATCCATAAGTAACGTATCATTCTTGCCGTTCATATACTTGGCTTGATGGTCAGTATCCGCTTTGTCTTCTATCACAAGAATGAAATCACCCG
This sequence comes from uncultured Prevotellaceae bacterium, assembly GCA_946406435.1. Lineage (GTDB taxonomy): Bacteria > Bacteroidota > Bacteroidia > Bacteroidales > Bacteroidaceae > Prevotella. The sequence goes on from CAMJKP010000032.1 coordinate 10,676, forward strand.
ACTGAGCTACGAACTCAGGGAAGCCCTTTCGTCCTGTATCGCGCTTAGACGATGTTTTTAAAGCCTCATTTATTTCTTTTATTCGACTTTCTTCAGGTGTCGCATCAATGCCTGCCTTTGCCAGTAATTGTGCCACTATGATGTCCGTTACTTTTTCTTTTGCCATAGTTTTTAGGTTTTTATTGGCTACAAAGATACATAAATTCTTTATAAATTCATTTGATTAATACAACTTATTTTCTATACTGTTGTATTTTTCTTAAAAATGTTTTTAAACCTTTCGTTTAATGGTCATCAAACATGCGAACTATTACTAGGTTTTATTTACAATATTTCTCTTCCATCTTCCTCCCATATAACTCCCAAGTAAGTCCCATGTAACTCCCATTCTTAGGAACGGATTTGCAACGGTTTTGCAACGGACTTGAAGCGAAGGAAGAGCGGACCTACAACGGAGGCATAACGGCCCTAAGGTAGAGGCGAGACAAATGAACTAGAAAAATAGAATTTTTACACTACTCGTCAACTCGTCACCCTCAACGCTGCAAGTCATTGTGACTCTTTGCGTTACAGCGGTGATTCATTTTAAAGCACTCGTCACCCACTCGTCACCCATATCTCTGTAACTTACTGACGATATGGAATTTACACGACCATTTCACTCGTCACCCACTCGTCACCATTTTTAGGGTGACGAGTGAATTGTCTCAGTAATTCATTCTATATCAAGACGATAAGTTACTTTAGGGTGACGAGTGGGTGACGAGTGAAACGAAATGAATCACCGCTACAACTCTCTGGCGCTTAAAGTCTTACAGCGCTGAGGGTGACGAGTTGACGAGTAGTACAAAAATTCTTTTTTTTGTTTTTGCAAAAAAAATCTCCCTACACGATGAGGAGTAGGGAGATAAAATTATTAATTATCAATTATTCATTATCAATTTTCAATTAAACCGAATGCTACGCTTCGGTTTAGAGTGGGTACTCATCGAAAGCATAGAGAATGGTAGAGAGATAGCGCTCACCTGTGTCTGGGAGGAGGACTACGATCTTCTTGCCCTTGTTCTCAGGACGTGCTGCAACCTGTGCTGCTGCGAATGCTGCTGCACCAGAAGAAATACCTACGAGAAGGCCTTCTGTCTGTGCAAGCTCACGACCTGTGCGGATTGCATCATCGTTGTCAACATCGATAACCTCGTCGATTACATCAGCGTTGTATGTCTTTGGAACGAAGCCTGCACCGATACCCTGAATCTTGTGAGGACCGCTCTTACCGCCGTTGAGGACAGGTGATGTGAGAGGCTCAACCGCATAAATCTTCACGTTAGGATTCTTTTCCTTGAGATACTTACCAATACCAGATACTGTACCACCAGTACCTACACCAGCAACGAAGATATCTATCTGACCTTCAGTAGCATCCCAAATCTCAGGACCTGTTGTTGCATAGTGACGAGCTGGGTTTGCCGCATTCTCAAACTGCTGAAGGATTACGCTTCCAGGGATAGAGTCACGAAGCTCTTCTGCAGCTTTGATTGCGCCTGGCATACCATCCTTACCGCTTGTGAGACGTACCTCTGCACCATATGCTTTAACGAGGTTGCGACGCTCAACAGACATGGTCTCAGGCATTGTGAGGATAAGATGATATCCTTTAACTGCACTAACGAGAGCGAGACCTACACCTGTATTACCAGAAGTTGGCTCAATGATTGTAGCACCTGGTTTGAGGATTCCCTTTGCCTCTGCATCCTCGATCATAGCGAGAGCGATACGGTCCTTTACAGAGCCACCTGGGTTGAAATACTCAATCTTTGCGATTACTGGAGTCTCAAGGTTCTTTTCCTGAGAAAACTTGCTAAGTTCGAGCAGAGGGGTCTTACCGATCAGCTCAGTGAGTTTTTTTGCGATTGCCATAATAGTATTCTTTTTATTGTTATTTTTTTGATCTGATTTCTGAGTGCAAAGGTAGTACATTCCTACCATTCTCACAATACCACAAATATGGTAATTTGATTTCATGCTCATTCTATTAAACAAAAAAAGCCCCAATCAAGGGACTTTTTATGGTAAAAACGCACTTTCTTAAACAGAAAACCACTTGCACGGTGAGACTTTTGAAAGTAAATTACAAATAAATTATAACCAATAAATTATATTGAGGCATCTGCCGCATGTAAATTTAGGAATCTCAAGAATTTACTGGATATAATTTACGCCCAATTTACTTTCTACTTGATGTTACGCATGTCTTGATTCGTATCTCCTTATAAATAAGGTATAGGCAACAAGTGCCATTATCGTGAAGCAGAGACCGACGAGTGCACAATAGTTATATGTCATTCCGAGACTGATTGGCACACCTCCTGCGAATGCACCTATCGCATTACCGAGATTAAAGGCTATCTGAACCATAGCTCCTCCAAGGAGTTCACCTCCGTCAGAATATCTCAACAACAGCAATTGCTGTGGAGCAGAGACGCTGAAGAGTGCGGCTGTGGTTATCACCATACACACGACAGAAACTATGGTATTCTGTGAGAAGAAAAAGATGATAGCAAGCATTAAGCACATCGTCATTACTCCGTATCTGCCCATGTGACCGGGTCCTGCCTTGTCGGATATCTTTCCACCACTTAGATTTCCAGCCACCATTCCTGCTCCTGCAAGTACCATCATGAAGGTCATCATCTCTGTAGGAATGCCCGATATATTGGTTAATAGAGGAGCGATATAGCTGTAATAGCAGAAAACGCCGCAGTTGCCCAATAGCGTTCCTAATATCACGAGCCATGGGGCAAGGTGCTTGAGGAAACGGAATGTTCCCTTGAAACCTATGTTAGGAAGTGGCGGTATTGACGGTACGAATTTCCAGATGGCAAGTAGCGTGGCAATACCCCAGACGCATGAAAAGATGAATACCAGTCGCCAAGAGAGAATACCCGTCAGCCATGTGCCAAGCGGAATACCTATGAGGTTGGCTATCGCCATTCCGACACTTACAACGGCTACGGCAAAAGCAGACTTTCCGTCAGGAGAGATTCTGTCGGCAACAATACTTGTAACTCCGAAATAGGCACCATGAGGAAGTCCGGCACAGAAGCGTGCCAAGAGAAAAACGGCATACGAAGGGCTTACCGCCATCAATGCAGAGGCAGAGATAAAGATTCCACAAAGCATGAGAATGATACGCTTCAACGGCCATGTGCGCCCGAGCATCAACAACATCGGAGCTCCAACGCACACACCAAGCGCATAAGCGGAAATAAGATGACCGGCTACAGGGATGGACACAGAAAAATCGCTTGCCACGTTAGGCAAGATAGCCATCATGACGAACTCGGTAATGCCGAGTCCAAAAGTGCCCATCGCAAGAGAGATAAGGGCTCTTTTCACTATACGATGATGTCAAGTTGTGTCTTTAGTGCAAGAAGTTCTGTCTTCACGTCCTGAAGTTTGCGGAGCACCTTGTCGGTTTTATCCACACCAGAACGATTGGCATGAAGCATTTTCTTTGCTGCAGCAATCTTAAAGCCACGCACCCTGATGAGGTTATAGATAACCTTAATGTCATCTATCTCCTTCATAGTATATTGGCGCACCTTGTTGGCAGTTGTCTTTGGCTTGATATGAGGAAACTCCGTCTCCCAGAACCTAAGAGTAGGCTCCGTCACACCAACAATCTCTGCCACATCCTTGATGGTGTAATATACCTTTAAGTTTTTCTCTGCCATATTGTATGGAGTTAAGAGTGAATAATGAATAGTGAATAATACTTAGTGAGAATACTGGCAGTTGCCGATAGGAATGTTCCCTACTGGTATCCACCAGTATTAAGTATTATTCTCTATTCACTTTTCACTATTCATTTAATTATAGCTCACAAAGCTCGATAGCCTTGTCGAGAGCTGCGGAGATGCCGTCAGGATTCTTACCACCAGCAGTAGCGAAGAAAGGCTGACCGCCACCACCACCCTGAATGAGTTTGGCAGCCTCGCGCACAATCTTACCAGCGTTGAGGTTGTGATCCTTAACCATATCGTCGGAAAGCATGACGGTGATGCTTGGCTTACCGCCTACCTTTGTACCAAGAGCACAAACAAGTGAACCTGGCATAGCCTCACGAATCTGGAATACGATGTCCTTACACTGCTGTGCATCAGCAGGAACAACAGCCTTGATGACATTAACGCCATTGATCTGCTGCACATGCTCAAGAAGACCTGCCTTGATACGTGCAGCAGCCTGTGCCTTCATGCCCTCAACTTCCTTCTTCAGATCCTCGTGTTCCTCAATGAACTTAGCGATAGCACCCTGAAGATCCTTGGCATTATTGAACATTCCACAAATAGCCTTTGCAGTATCTTCCATTGCATAGAGCATTTCCTCACATTGCTTGCCTGTAACAGCCTCAATACGACGGATGCCAGCAGCTACGCTACTCTCAGAAACAATCTTGAACATACCGATACGGCCTGTGCTGCTTGCGTGGATACCGCCACAGAACTCGCAAGAAGGTCCGAAACGAACTACACGAACCTTGTCGCCATACTTCTCGCCGAAGAGGGCAATAGCACCTAGCTTCTTTGCCTCCTCAAGTGGAGTGTCGCGATGCTCGTCAAGTGGAATGTCCTCACGAATCATTGAGTTCACGATGCGTGAAACCTCACGAAGCTGTTCGTCAGTAACCTTCTCGAAGTGAGAGAAGTCGAAACGGAGAGTGTCAGCGCTTACGAAAGAACCCTTCTGCTCAACATGATCACCGAGAACCTGCTTCAAGGCATAGTCGAGAAGGTGGGTAGCTGTGTGGTTAGCAGCACTTGCATTACGCAGGTCTGTATCTACACAAGCCATGAATGGAGCAGTAGGATCCTTTGGCATTTCCTTCACGATATGCACGCTCTGACCATTCTCACGACGTGTGTCGATGATTGTGACTGTCTCATTCTCAGAAACAAGAACACCCTTGTCACCTACCTGACCACCCATCTCCCCATAGAATGGAGTTGCAGAGAGTACGATCTCGAAATATGTAGCCTTCTTTACAGTCACCTTACGGTAGCGAAGGATCTCACACTCATACTCGGTGTAGTCATAGCCAACAAACTGCTGTTCACCCGGCTTGAGCTCTACCCAGTCAGAGTTCTCTACCTGTGCAGCATTACGAGCGCGAGCCTTCTGAGCCTCCATCTCCTCGTTGAACTTAGCCTCATCAACGCTGATACCCTGCTCACGGCAGATAAGCTCTGTGAGGTCGAGAGGGAAACCGTAAGTATCGAACAGGCGGAATGCCTGAGTACCGTCGAGTACGTTCTTCTTCTCAGCCTTGAGTGTCTCAATAGCATCAGAGAGCATAGAAATACCCTTGTCGAGAGTACGAAGGAATGAATCCTCCTCTTCCTTGATTACCTTACCGATAAGCTCGCGCTGTCCTGGGAGCTCTGGATAAGAAGGACCCATCTCCTGAATGAGAACAGGGAGGAGTTTGTAAACGAATGCCTCCTTCTGATCAAGGAATGTATATGCATAACGAACGGCACGACGAAGAATACGACGGATAACATATCCAGCCTTTGCATTGCCTGGGAGCTGACCGTCAGCAATAGAGAATGCAACTGCACGGAGGTGGTCAGCGATTACACGCATAGCCACGTCAGTCTCTTCTGCAGCACCATATTTCTTACCAGAGAGACGCTCAATCTCCTTGATGATTGGCTGGAATACGTCTGTGTCATAGTTAGAATGCTTGCCTTGAAGAGCACGGACAAGACGTTCGAAGCCCATACCAGTATCGATTACGTTCATGCCAAGTGGCTCGAGGTGACCGTCAGCCTTACGCTCGAACTGCATGAATACGATATTCCATATCTCGATAACCTGTGGATCGTCCTTATTTACAAGCTCACGTCCTGGAACCTTAGCCTTCTCCTCTGGAGTACGAGAGTCGAGGTGAATCTCAGAACAAGGACCGCAAGGACCTGTATCACCCATTTCCCAGAAGTTATCGTGCTTGTTACCATTGATGATGTGGTCAGCAGGAACATGCTTGAGCCAGTAGCCGTAAGCCTCCTCATCGCGTGCAAGACCTTCGCTATCATCACCCTCGAAGATTGTAACGTAGAGGTCTGCAGGATCAAGCTTCAGTACATCAACGAGATACTCCCATGCCATATCAATAGCACCTTCCTTGAAGTAGTCACCGAATGACCAGTTGCCGAGCATCTCGAACATTGTATGGTGATATGTATCGTGTCCAACCTCCTCGAGGTCATTGTGCTTACCACTTACACGGAGACACTTCTGAGAGTCCGCACGACGGCGTGGCTCTGGGTCGCGTGTACCGAGAATCACATCTTTCCACTGGTTCATACCAGCGTTGGTAAACATAAGTGTTGGGTCATCTTTAATCACCATTGGTGCACTTGGCACGATGGCATGTCCTTTCTGTTCGAAGAATTTCTTGAACGAGTCACGGATTTCGTTTGCTGTCATCATTGAGATTTACTATTTTTTTATTTACGATTTACAATTTTATGATTTTAAGGTGCAAAATTAGCAAATATTCTTGATTAAACAAAATAAATTCCCCAAATTCCTAATATTTACAATATTAAAGTCTGTTTTTTAGCAAAAAAGAAGTAACTTTGCACCCCAACACTCAATCAAATGCATCGCAGAATTATCAATCTTGCCCTCCCGTCAATTGTCTCTAACATCACCGTGCCTTTGCTCGGTCTTGTGGATACTGCTATCACCGGTCACATGGGAGAGGCACGCTACATAGGAGCCATAGCAGTCGGTTCTATGCTTTTCAACATCATGTACTGGCTATTCGCATTCCTGAGAATGGGAACAGGCGGAATGACAGCCCAGGCATACGGACGAAAGGACTTCGACGAGGCTGATTTGACAGGACTGAGGGCCATCTGTATATCCTCGCTTATCGGACTGGCTATCATTGTGTTGCAGTATCCCCTACTCCACCTTGCAATGTGGTTTATCGCACCTGATGAGAATATCACGCAACTCGTTTATTCTTACTGTTATATCTGCATTTGGGGAGCACCGGCAAGTCTCGGACTTTTTGCCTTAAACGGATGGTTTGTAGGTATGCAAAACACTAAAATTCCGATGATCATTTCCATCACACAGAATGTGGTGAACATACTTGTATCTCTGTTATTGGTGTATTGTCTTGGAATGAAGATTGAAGGCGTTGCATCAGGAACGCTGATAGCACAATGGGCTGGTTTCTTCATGGGATGTTTCTTCTTTCTGAGAAAGAGAAGGGAGATTCCTTCTGATGGCAATTCCCGTGTATCATTATCGTGCATTTTCGAGTCATCGGCAATGAAGTCTTTCTTCACGGTGAACAGGGATATTTTCCTTCGCACATTGTTCTTAGTATCTGTAAATCTGTACTTTGTCGTGGCTGGTGCGAAAGGTGGGGAGATTATTCTTGCCGTCAACACCCTACTTATGCAGCTATTCATTCTATACTCATACATAATGGACGGATTTGCCTATGCAGCAGAGGCGCTTTGTGGTCGTTTCTATGGTGCTGGCGACAACGCTTCCCTAAAGGAAACGATAAGAAAGGTTTTCTATTGGAGTATGGGACTGACAGCTATCTATTCCATCGTATATGGAGTTGGCGGACTTGACTTCCTACGCCTTCTCACAAACGAGGAAAGCGTAATCTCTGCATCCGAAGAATTCATCTTCTGGGCAATACTGATACCGATTTCTGGAATTGTAGCATTTGTATGGGACGGCGTGTTTATCGGTATGACAATGACAAAAGGAATGCTATCAGGAACATTCGTGGCAGCAATAGTGTTTTTCATCACATATTTCTCTCTCGAAACTACATTACACAATCACGCCCTGTGGCTCGCCTTCATTCTATACCTTACGGCAAGAGGCGTGACACAGAGCGTGTATTGGCATATGAAAAAGATTAAAGTGTAGAGAGTAAAGGATAATGTAGATAGTATTTATACTATTATTCTCTTTACTCTTTACACCTTCCACTTTACTCTTTACACTTTATACTTTATACTTTACACTAAAACTACTCCTCTCCTGGAACAATGAGCTTATAGCCCTTACCGTGGATGTTGATGATTTCAATCTGGTCATCGTCCTTGAGGTGCTTACGAAGCTTTGTGATGTAAACATCCATAGAACGTGCATTGAAGTAGTTATCATCAATCCAGATGGTCTTCAAGGCGAAATCACGCTGGAGAATCTCGTTTGCATGACTGCAAAGGAGAGAAAGAAGTTCGTTCTCCTTGGTTGTGAGCTTAACCATCTTATCGCCATTGGTAAGGAGCTGCTTCTGTGTATCGAAAACGAAACGGCCGAGCTGATATACTGTGCTCTCCTTTGTCTTCTTTCCACGAACACGACGAAGAATTGCCTCTATACGGAATACAAGCTCTTCCATTGAGAATGGCTTTGTGATATAGTCGTCTGCACCAATCTTGAAGCCCTCAAGAATATCCTCCTTCAACTGCTTGGCAGTAAGGAAGATGATAGGAATCTCAAGATTACTCTGACGGATATCAGAAGCAAGCGTGAAACCATCCTTCTTAGGCATCATAACGTCGAGGACGCAGATATCAAACTTGTCACGCTGGAAAGCGCGGAAACCAGCCTCACCATCAGGGCAGAGCTCTGTTGTGAAGCCCTTAGCCTGAAGATACTCACGAAGCAACATACCGAGGTTCTCATCATCCTCGCAAAGCAGAATTTTTACATTTTCTTCCATAATAGTTATTATTTTTATATTTTGTTTCTTTACTCTTTATTCGCAAAGCTCATCAGCTTCGCAGTTCCACTTTATACTTTACACTTTACACTTTACTCTTTACACTTTCTAGCACAACGGCAACTTAATGATAAACTTTGTTCCCTTGCCAAGCTCTGACTCTGCATGTATAGTGCCCTTGTGAAGATCAACTATCTGCTTAACATAGGCAAGACCGAGTCCGAAGCCCTTGACATCATGGCGGTTACCAGTATGAACACGATAGAATTTCTCGAAAATTTTCTTCAGGTTCTCTTTCTTGATACCTATACCATTGTCGGCAATAGAGAGATATACATGCGTAGCGTCATTCCATGTGCGAACATTCAGATGTATATCCACATCCTCCTTCTTGTACTTAACAGCATTGTCCATAAGATTGAACACCACATTCGTAAGGTGCATCTCATCAACATATACCTTTGAACTCGTTGCAGCCAGACTACTGTCAATCTTTCCTCCAGAAGCCTCAACTTTAAGAGTGAACGTATTGATAACGCCTTCTACAAGTTCGTTGAGCTCAAGATCACGTTTCTTGAATGTCACCTTCTTATGGTCGAACATCGACATCTGCAAGACCTTCTCAACCTGAAAACGCAAGCGCTTTGTCTCATCAACGATAACACCAGACAGATGCGAGAGCATAGTCGGAGACTTTGTGATTGTATCATCCTTCAGCATCTGAGCTGCAAGTGATATACTTGATATCGGAGTCTTGAACTCATGCGTCATGTTGTTGATAAAATCATTACGCATCTCAGAGAAACGCTTCTGACGGAAGATAACCACGATGGTGAAGATGAAAGTGATAAGTAGCACACCTGTGAAGATAAGTGCCGGTATCATGAACTTCACACTTGAGAAGATATAGCTCGACATATTAGGGAAGTGGATGTTCACAACACCCATCTTCGAGTGCGGATCATTACGGAAGAGAACCTGCGTATAGGTATTCTCCTCACCTTCCTCTGTATAGTCAGGACAACGATAGACCTCTCTACCATCACTTGTGTTGACCGAGAAATGATACGGAATAGAGATTCCGTTGTTGAGAAGCTCTGCACGTATATCCTGATCAAGCATTTTGAAGTTTATCCTCTCCTTCAATGGCTTGTCGGATGCAGTATAGAGAATGTTATATACCACCTCGTCAAGCAACGCCCTCTGATAAACATATCTGTTTCGGATTATCTCCTGCATCGACTTTGCTGCCTCTGAGATAGAGCTCTCCTTGTCAGAGTGGAGTATCATAGCCTTTGGCACTTTTGAAGGCTTCAGGGTTATGGTCTTCAATTCAAAAGATGAGTATATTGTACCGTCTTCTCCTGCCACCGCATATTGATGCGACTGCTGAATACCAGCATTCAACTTACCGCCAACGCTTGACACGGAATCAAACTTGATAGCACGACGCTCTGTGGCATTCACATCTTTCTCCAAGTATCTGAGCGTCTCGTTCATCTCAAGATTACGCGAAGCCTGATACAAGGCTCGGTTGACCGATTCATTGAACTGCTCTCGTTTCATCTTTGTCATCTCCTCGATATAGGATATCTGCAAGTACAGAAGACCAACAAATGAGAGTCCCATGACAACGGCAACGAGCCATATAGTTGATTTCTTCATCTATTCTTTCTAATTTTCTGAAAGGCTAAAGTCCAAAGTCTTAGGTCTAAAGTCTTTTGCCATTTGCCTTTTGCCTGATTAACGAATGCAACGTGCGAAGCATCCTCGCATGAAAGAAAAAGTGCGTGTCAGCCCAAAGGCTGGCGCACGTTCTTTGATTTTCTGAATGCAAAAATACTAAGATTTCCGAAACAAAAGAATAAACTGTTAAATTTTATCGCTCATTTTTAACGTTATTAACATAAATATTTGCTTATATTTCATTATTAACAATTATAATTTTGCCATAAAAGCAAAAACAAAAGGTAAAATGTGCCAATACACTTTTTACCTTTTGCTGTTTTGTTTTACTTCCTCATGCCAGCTACAACCTTATCCAGGAAAGTTGACATATCACCAACCAGAGAGGCATTTGCCTTCTTATAACTTGCGAAGAATGGCTTTTTCTCAATAGCGTTAAGAGTCTGCATATCCTTAAGGTCAACCTTCCCAACCAAAGCTGTCAGGATAAGCGTATTCATGTTTTTCTCCATGAAAGAGAACATGCCGTCCATCATCTTTGCCATCATCTCCATCTGATCAGCAGAAACGCCCTCTGGAGCCATATCAGCAACAAGGCCTTTTGCACAGTTCATAGATGCCTTCACGCTTTCTGCGGAATTGTTGATCTCCAGCCAACGGAGTATTTCCTTCTTCAACTGAGGGTCACAATTAGGTTCCTTCAAATCCTCTGGCGTTCCACCAGTCATAAGAGCCTGCATCTGAGGCATCAACGACTGCATAGCATCCTGTCCCTGACTTGAAGCCGCAGCAGAAAGAACCTTCTTCTGGATAGCCAGCACTTCTGGCTGCATGAAGAAAGAAATCATATCACCGAAATCCTTCTCCGACATATTCTTACGATAGTGACCAGCCAACCACTCCACAGCATCAGTCTTGAACTGACCAGTTAAATAACCAGAATTTACACTTGGAATCTGCGACATCTGTTCAAACGCCTTAGTGTTGAAAGATGCCATAGCATCATTGTTCATGAGTTTCATGATTCCGTCAGTATAGTTGTCTGCACTAACGGTTGCGAACTGCATAAAGAGAGCAGCAATGAACGATAGAATGAATCTTGTTCTCATAATTTTTTAGGTTTTTAGTTTATAAAAAGTTATCTTTTTTATTATAGACGTGAATAATTCGGAAAGGTTTAGTCCGCAACCGAAAGGACTTGCGGAGCGTATGAGACTTAGCGAATAAAACTATTGTTGCCTAATCCAATCAATCATCACATCAAGCACTTCTGTAGATATTGTTTCTTCTATCTCCGAATATTCCGTAGGAGAACCAGTCTTACAATGTTGAAACAAATGATTCAAGCCATCAAAGGCGACAACTTTATGTTTACAATTTGTCAGTCCTTTTTCTAACACACCAAGATTATAGGTTGGTTCAACCTGCAAATCAAGCTTTCCGTTAATAGCAAGAACAGGACATTTAATCTTCGCCAAAGACTTGCTCATATCAATGGACAAAGAAGTACAGATATAAGGAACCAACGGCTGAGACATTACAGCCTGGAGATTGGTCTTTAGCTCCATTGGCAAGGATTCAGGGATATCAACACCCTTTGGCTGCCTGCCATTTGCCATTTCGTCGAACATCCTTCCAAGCACATCGCAATACATAATCAGCACATCTTCCGAATGCCCCATACTCTTCAGTATCATCTTATTCTGCAGGAGGAGATTCTCTTTTCCAGAACCACCAACTCCAGCCATAGAAACTGCCAAATCAACCTTGCCCTCCGCAGCCAGCATCAAAGCAATAGTACCACCATCACTATGACCAAGTACCCCTATCCTATCAAACCTGCCACGAAGAAGATTGATAGCAGCAAGAGCATCTTCCTTAAAGTCATAAGTAGTGAATATACCGAAATCCTTCGACTTATCTCCAAAGAAACGATCATCATAACGCAAAGTCGCAATACCCTTTCTTGCAAAAGCATCTGCAATAACAGCAAAAGGCTTATGCTCAAACAATTCCTCATCTCGATTCTGCTGTCCGCTACCCGTAACCATCACAAGTACAGGCGTTTTCTTAGAGAAACCAGCCGGAAGAGTCAAAGTACCATTAAGTTCGATATCACCATTCTTGAATTTAACTTCCTCGGTAGTATAAGGAAAAGGCGCTACTGGAGTCTGAGGACGGTTGAGTCTGGCTTCTGTCAGATTCAGCGGAAAAGACATCCCCATTTGCTTGAACACGCCCTTAATCTCCTTGCCTTCGAGTCTTCCTTCATAGCTTCCGCCAATAGTCGGAATAGAGATTTTCACATCTCCATTCTCGCTACGTGTCCAGTCGGTCTTTATACCAACCGCCCCTTGACTTGGAGAATCCATCGTGCAACCTTCCGAAGAGAAGTTGAACACAACAGGAAGTTTCATACCAGGCACATTCAATTCACCTTTCCATCTGCCCTCTTGTGCATTAGCCACAAGAGAGCAGAAAATTGATACAACAATTAATAGTTTCTTCATTTTTCGTTATCGGTATTTTCTTGAGTTTCTTTCTTTTTCTTCTTTTTCATACGGCCAGACTTCTTCAAGGCCTCAGAGATAATCCACTGAAGCTGACCATTGGTAGAGCGGAACTCATCAGCCGCCCATGCCTCAATGGCGTTCATCATTTCCTCATCAAGTCGGAGAATAAAGTTCTTGGTCTTTGCCATGAAAGAAATTATTACAAATTACAATATTACGATTTCTTTGCCCATGTAAACTGCAGAATACCAAAAGCGACACTTACCAATAAAAGTATTGCAAAGTAAACCTTCCAAAAGAGAGCATTATTGCAAAAGAAATAAACGGCAAGATATCCAATTCCTGCAACAAGCGTCCATACAATCGCAAGAAAGCCCATGCGAGAAACATTATATTTCTCATTCCGCATCATTCTTGACACAAAAATAGGATTCATCTCATCCACTCTACAATTCTTTCTTGCCCAAATATTAGCCAAGACTCCCAATAATGGAGGCACAAGAGCAGCCAAAGTCCCAGTAATCCTCATAGTTCGAGAGTCAGGTTCGCATTCAAGCAGCAAAATAACAGATATCGCCGACAGAGATACTGAAAGTGCTGTTATCACTCTCAGTCGTGGTAAACTGCCATACATCTCATACTTCAAAGATCTCCCCACGAGGAAATCCAATTTGCCAGCAAGTATGAAAGTATCCACGACAAGCAGCATTACGATAACCGACGTAACAAGAAATATAGTCATAATCTCAAACAGTTAAATATCCAGAATTACCTATTCTTTTTCTTTGCCCAAGTATATTGAAGGACAACAAGAATGGCAACAAGGGAAATAAGCACACCACCAATAATCTGGAGGAGTTTTACGTCCTGTTGAAAGACAGAGAACAAGATGAAAGTCGTAGCTCCGACAAACATCAGAAGAGCCTGTACCAATCGTACTCGCTTCACGTTATACCTCTCAGCACCAGGTCTGTTCAAGACCTTAACAAAACGGTCGCCCTTGCCTATAAGAATGATGATTCCAACAACAAGGAACACTACGGCAATTATAATAGGGAAAGCTAATTCCATATCAAATATTATTTCTACAAATTACGATCTCTTTGCCCAAGTACGCTCCAGAATTTGCAAAGCGCCAGTTATCACAAGAAAAACCGCAACCAATATCCACACGATTTTATCCGCATTAGGAGCGGTAATCACGAAATGAAGCGAAACCATAAAGGCAACGGCGACAAACATCGCAATCGCATTAAGCAAGCGAACACGTCCGACATTATACTTTTCCGCCCCATGCTTTTTAAAGCATTTAATCAAGAAATCGCCCTTACCGACAAGAATAAGAACGCCCATCACGAATAGCATAACACTCAACGCCACCATTATCCCTATTTCCATATTCCAAACAATTTAATGATTAACTACTTTTTGCCCAAGTCCTTTTAAGGATAAAGAGAATGACAACAGCCAGAAATTCTAAACCTAGAGCAATCCAAATCAGTTTCAAGTTAGAATTCACGAAAATTAAAGTCACAAAAATAATTGCCGCAACAAACTTCCGCAAAGCCGTTACCAAGCGTACACGTCTTACATTATACTGCTCAAAACCAGGTTTGTTCAAACAACTGATAGAGTTGTCCTCTTTTCCCATGAGTGTCCAAACACCATCCGCCAACTCAAGCAAGGCCATAATAGCCCATAACGCAATTCCTATATAATCCGCCATTATTCACAGAAATAATAGACAGCTACAAATATCGCAGGAGCCACGACAGAATCACTAAGAAAAGCCCATCCAAGCATCTTTCGTGATCGCGCGAGATCTATGGTCTCCCCATTCTTGGCTGCATTTTTCAAGAGGAAGCCGTCAAACTTTCCGAGCAAAGTAAGAATTCCCAAAACAAGAAACAATGGTGCAATGACAGCTATTATCACAATCACATATAAAGGCATAATATTCTACAAATTAGTTTAATGATTCAAAGTACCACTATTAATAACAGGCTGAGCAGGTTCATCAGCACAAAGAACTACAAGCAGGTTACTAACCATAGCTGCTTTCTTCTCCTCGTCAAGGTCAACGATATCCTCATCAGCAAGTTTGTCAAGAGCGAGCTTAACCATACTAACAGCACCATCAACAATCTTCTCACGAGCGGTAATGATAGCTGCCGCCTGCTGACGACGAAGCATTACAGCCGCAATCTCAGGAGCGTATGCAAGATAGTTAATTCGAGCTTCAATCACCTCAAGACCAGCCATTTGAAGACGCTCATTAAGTTTTGCGGTAAGAACCTCATTAACCTCATTACTACCATCGCGAAGAGTTATCTCCTTTGAGTTCGGATTCTCATCATCATAAGCATACATTCCGGCAACCTCACGAAGGGCAGAATCACTCTGAACAGCCACGAAATGCTCAAACTTAACCATACGAGCCCCGGCAGCATTACCAATCTGGGCATTTGCAGAAACATCTGTATCGATATCGAAAATAGCCTTGTAAGTATCCTTGAGTCGCCAAACGAGAACAAGTCCGATAAGCACAGGATTACCAGCCTTGTCATTCACCTTGATAGGATCAGCATTAAGGTTACGAGCACGAAGGCTAACCTTCTTTGAACTCATAAGAGGATTGAGCCAGTAGAAGCCGTTCTTGCGGAAAGTTCCGACATACTTGCCAAAGAATGTCATTACCTTTGCTTCATTAGGTTCGAGCATTGTGAAGCCACAAGAGCAGATAACAGCGATAATTACGAGTAGGGCAAAGGTTACAAACCAACCCGCACATGAACGTTCTGCATCAGCAGCAATAATGCCTGACACCAAACTGAAAATCGCACATCCCCAAAGGATTATAGCGATAAAACACATCAAAAATCCGTTGAGCGAGCCACCAAAGAACTCAAACTCTTTTGTCTTGTTTTCTTCCATATAGTAATCTAAATTTTTATAGTTGTATAATGATATCACTTTGATATCACTTTGCAAAGGTATTTATTTTGTCTGAAAGCACCAAATTTTCACAAAAGAATTAACAGTAGTTAACCATTGGCGACGTTTCAACAAGGCTCTTCCTCCGTTATGACAAGGAACCAAACTCGATGAAGGTCCGTTCTATGTCTTATATAGAATGGGAGGTTCATCGAGTTTGGTTAGGAGGAACAAGGGAGTTACTACGAACCTACAGAGGAGCCACAACGGAGTTGCCGGCTATTACGACTGGCAGAAGACTTGATTTTTCTAAAGACATCACACGTTTTTCACACTTCTTTACATTAAATAATGTGGAAAATGATGAAATGTCATTTTTTTTTGCTACCTTTGCATGCGATTTTTCAAGACTATAAATGAACAACGAGATATTTATGACTGGAGGCAATCAGGGAGCAGGATTTCAGATGGTTGCCGATTTTGACGGAGACATCGATTCTCTCTTTGAGGTAAGTCAGGATGGCGAGATGCCGATTATAGCAACACGCAATATCGTGCTGCATCCGGGCGTACTCACACCTATCATGGTCACAAGGGAATCCACCCTTGCATTAGTTAAAAAGCTCAAGAAGAAGCCCGATCTGGCATTTGCTGTCATTTGCCAGAAAGACCCGAATGTTGACGAACCGGAACTGGAGGACTTGTACGAGTATGGAGTATTCGGCAAGCTCGTAAAGATATTCGACATTCCGGGAATGGGCAGCAACGTGACTATCGTTATTCAGGCACTCTCAAGATGTCATCTTGAAAGCATCACGAAGAAGAGTCCTTTCCTCATGGGCGAGCTCACAACGGCAAAGGAGCAGATGCCAGAGAAGAACGACACCGAGTACAAGATGGCTATTGACGACGTGAAGAAGAAGGCTCTGGAATACGTTCAGAACAACGAGGACCTTCCGAACGAGGCTCAGTTTGCCGTTACAAACATATCAAACGAGATTCTATGCATCAACTTCATGTGCACAAACCTGCCTTTCTCTATCGACGAAAAGGCAAAGCTTCTCAGTATGCCTTCTATGAAGTTGCGTGCATTCCAGTTGCTCGGCTTGCTCAACCGCGAACTGCAGTTGCTTGAGCTGAAGAACAGCATACGCCATCGTACAGAGGAGAAGATCAACGAGGAACAGAAGGAGTACTTCCTTCGACAGCAGATAAAGAACATCCGCAAGGAACTTGGCGGAGACGGTCAGAGCGCAGAACGCAAGAAACTGATGCGTCAGGCAGCCGAGAAGGTTTGGAGCGATGAGACACGTATGGCTTTCGAGGAAGAGCTCAACAAACTTGACGCCATTCAGCCGCAGAGTCCTGACTACAACATTCAACTGACCTATCTTCAGCAGATTCTCGCCTTGCCTTGGGATTACCGCACAGAGGACAATCTCAACCTTGCACGTGCCGAGAAGAAACTCGACCAGGACCACTATGGTATGGAGAAGGTCAAGGAGCGCATACTTGAGTACATATCAGTTTTGAAGCTCAGAGGCAATCTGAAATCACCTATTCTCTGTCTCTATGGTCCTCCAGGAGTGGGTAAGACAAGTCTTGGAAAGAGCATAGCCGATTCACTTCAGCGTAAGTACGTCAGGATTTCGCTTGGCGGTCTTCATGACGAATCCGAGATTCGCGGTCATCGCAAGACATACATCGGAGCTATGCCAGGCCGTATCATCAAGGGCATTCAGAAAGCTGGCAGTTCAAATCCTGTATTTATCCTCGACGAGATTGACAAGGTGACACAGAACACTCATCAGGGAGATCCGGCATCTGCTTTGCTTGAGGTTCTCGACCCGGAGCAGAACAACGCCTTCCACGACAACTATCTTGATATGGACTATGACCTCTCAAACGTGATGTTCATAGCAACAGCCAACGATATCAGCAACATCCCAGGACCTTTGCGCGACCGTATGGAGATGATTGAGGTGAGTGGCTATATCACAGAGGAAAAGATTGAGATTGCGAAGCGTCATCTTGTTAAGAAAGAGATTGAGGCAAACGGTCTGCCAAAGGGTGCGTTGAAGTTCAAGAAATCAGCCATTGAGATGATTATTGAGCGCTACACTCGCGAAAGTGGCGTGCGTCAATTGGAAAAGCAGATTGGCAAGCTCATGCGCAAGATTGCCTATAAATATGCCAAGGACGAGGAATATCCTATGGGACAGATTGACGAGGAGAAGGTTGTGGAATTGCTTGGCAATCCGCCTTTCTATCGCGATATCTATCAGGGAAATGACTATGCTGGCGTTGTTACAGGACTGGCTTGGACAAGCGTTGGCGGTGAGATTCTATTCATCGAGACTTCTCTTTCAAAAGGCAAGGCAGGAAAGCTTACTTTGACTGGTAATCTCGGAGACGTAATGAAGGAGAGTGCCACTATTGCACTTGAATATGTCAAGGCTCACGCCGATACCCTGAATATCGACTATAGGATTTTCGATAACTGGAACATTCACATCCACGTTCCAGAGGGCGCAACACCAAAGGACGGTCCTTCGGCAGGTATCACTATCGCAACATCCATAGCTTCAGCCCTTACCCAGCGTAAGGTTCGCAAGAACATAGCTATGACAGGCGAGATAACACTTCGCGGAAAGGTATTGCCAGTAGGCGGCATCAAGGAGAAGATTCTTGCCGCAAAGCGTGCCGGTATTACAGACATTATGCTCTGCGAGGCCAACGAGAAGGATATCAACGAGATTCCTGAGATTTATCGCAAGGGTGTGAATTTCCATTATGTCAAGGATGTTCAGGATGTTTGGGCATATGCCTTGACCGATGAGAAAGTAAAAGATGCCATAGACTTGACTATCGCAGAAGAGGTTAAAGGTTAGAGGTTAGGGTTTAGAGATAAAAGAATAATGACATTCGAATTACAACATACAGACCCATGTTCTGATGCACGAGCAGGTATCATCACAACCGACCACGGACAGATAAATACCCCGATCTTTATGCCTGTGGGAACTGTTGGATCTGTAAAGGCAGTTCATTTTGAGGAACTTCGCAAGCAGGTTCTTGCCCAGATTATTCTTGGCAATACATATCATTTGTATCTTCGTCCGGGTCTTGACATCCTCAAGAAAGCAGGCGGTCTACATAAGTTCATCGGTTGGGAGCGCCCTATCCTCACAGATAGCGGTGGCTTTCAGGTATTCTCGCTTACAGGCATCCGCAAGCTCAAGGAGGAAGGTTGCGAGTTCCGTTCACATATTGACGGTAGCAAGCATTTCTTCACCCCAGAGAACGTGATGGACACAGAGCGCGTGATAGGTGCTGATATTATGATGGCATTCGACGAATGTGCTCCGGGTGAGGCAGATTTCAACTATGCCAAGAAATCCATGCAGTTGACTCACAGGTGGCTGGACCGTTGTTGGAAACGCTTCAACGAGACAGAACCGCTCTATGGTTACAACCAGACCTTGATGCCTATTGTTCAGGGATGCAAATATCCTGAACTTCGTAGGGAATCTGCCAAGTACATAGCAGATAAGGGAGCTGATGCAAATGCTATCGGTGGTCTTGCCGTTGGTGAACCTACTGAGGTTATGTACGAGATGATTGAGGTGGTAAACGAGATTCTTCCAAAGGACAAGCCTCGATACCTTATGGGCGTGGGAACTCCTTGGAATATACTTGAGGCAATAGAGCGTGGCGTGGATATGTTTGATTGCGTTATGCCAACACGAAATGGCAGAAATGCCCTTCTCTTCACCTACGAAGGTACGATGAATATGCGCAACAAGAAATGGGAGGATGATTTTACGCCTATTGACACAGAGGGTTGCGATATCGACGTTGTAACCACAAAGGCATATCTCCACCATTTGTTCAAGGCACAGGAGTATCTCGCGCTTCAGATTGCCAGTATCCATAATCTGGCATTCTACCTGCGTCTCGTGACAGATGCGAGAAAGCATATCGAGCAGGGTGATTTCGTGAAATGGAAGAACTCTGTGGTTGAGAATATGATGAGAAGAAGGTAAATGGCAAAACTTAGTTTAAGAAGAATAAAGCGAAAGATAAAAGGCTCAAGGATATTCCGTTGGCTAAAGCAGCTTATCCTCTGGATAAAACTGTTGTGGCATTATGTCTGCGTGCCTTTTGCCTGGCTCAAGGAATTTGCGACCGTAAAGCATCCGAAAATATGGTACAACATCACGAGGATGCTTCCTGGGCGACTTGACCGATATATCATCGGCAAGTTCATCGGTACATACTTCTTTGCCATACTGCTTATTATATCTATCTCTATTGTCTTTGACGTAAACGAGAATCTATCGAAGTTCACGGAGTATCATGCTCCTTTGAAGGCTATAGTCTTTGACTACTATATGAACTTCGTGCCATATTTCGCAAATCTGTTCTCACCTCTGTTCGTCTTTATTGCCGTGATTTTCTTCACGTCAAAGATGGCAGGAAACTCAGAGATTATTGCCATTATGGCAGCCGGAGTGAGTTTCAAGCGACTGATGCGCCCATATATGCTTTCGTGTGTCCTTATCTCCATAATGTCATACTACCTTAGTGCGTATGTCATTCCACACGGAACAGTCATAAGGCAGAATTTCGAATCACTCTACAAGAATAACAAAAAGAATACATCTGCCGAGAATGTTCAATTGCAGGTAAGTCCTGGCGTGATAGCCTACATTCAGCACTACGACAACAACATGAAACGTGGATGGGGCTTCTGTCTTGACAAATTCGAGAACAAGAAACTCATCTCCCATATGACGGCTCTGGAAATTCAGTATGATACCATAGCCGATGAGAAATTCCATTGGAAGGCTCATAATTGGAAGATTCGCGAGATGCGAGGCATGAGGGAAAAGATAACGAGTGGCACGAGTCTTGACACGCTCATAACGATGGAGCCGACAGACCTTGTTTATAGTAAAGGACAGCAAGAGACATTCACCTCACCAGAGCTGAAAGACTATATCTCCAAGCAGATTGACAGAGGTTCGGCAAATGTTGTGCGCTATCAGGTGGAGTATCATAAACGTATAGCATCTTCTTTCGCATCGTTCATCCTTACGATAATAGGACTTAGCCTTTCTTCCCGAAAACGCAAAGGCGGTATGGGTATGTATCTTGGTATCGGTCTGGCTCTCAGCTTTATCTATATCATGCTACAAACCGTATCGTCAACATTCGCAATTAATGCAGGTACCCCTGCACCATTGGCAGCTTGGGTACCAAATATAATATTTGCCTTTGTAGCATACTTCTGCTATCGCAAGGCACCAAATTAAAAACAAAATCGAAAATTGTACATAAATTGTACATGAAATTATGTATTTCGACGAAACAGAATTAAACGACAACATTCTTGATGCCCTGTATGACATGCACTTTGACGAGTGCACGCCAATTCAGGCACAGACCATCTCTCCTATACTCCAAGGACGCGACATCCTTGGCGTGGCTCAGACCGGCACAGGAAAGACGGCAGCATATCTGTTGCCAGTCCTTTCCCTTCTTGATGACGGACTTGATCCACACGACCGTCCATTCCCTGAAGATTCCATCAACTGCCTTATCATGAGTCCGACACGCGAGTTGGCTCAGCAGATTGACCAGGCAATGGAAGGCTTCAGTTACTATCTTGATGGCATTTCAAGTGTAGCAGTCTATGGAGGTAACGACGGCAACAGATACGATCAGGAATTGAAATCTCTAAAGCAGGGAGCACCTGTTGTAATAGCGACCCCTGGACGATTCATTTCCCACATGCAAATGGGTAACGTGGATCTTTCACGCGTTTCATTCTTCATTCTTGACGAAGCCGACAGAATGCTCGATATGGGTTTCTCCGATGACATAATAAGTATCGCCAAGGAACTCCCACCTACGGTACAGACGATTATGTTCTCTGCTACAATGCCTGAGAAAATCGAGCAACTTGCAAAGACACTTCTCAAGAATCCTGTCCAGGTAAAGATTGCAGTAAGTAAGCCTGCAGAAAAGATTCAGCAGTCAGCATACGTTTGCTACCAACCACAAAAAAATGCGATTCTGAAGTCCATATTCAAGGCTGGCAATCTGAAGCGTGTCATCATTTTCTCTGGTAAGAAGCAGAGAGTTAAGGACATATACCATGCTTTGAAGCAGATGAAGGTGGTATGTGGAGCTATGCACTCAGATCTTACACAGGCAGAACGAGACGATGTGATGTACAAGTTCAAGAGTGGCGAACTTGATGTTCTTGTGGCAACGGACATCGTTGCACGCGGAATTGATATTGACGACATCCAAATGGTCATCAACTACGACGTTCCTCACGATGTAGAGGACTACGTTCACCGTATCGGCCGTACAGCCCGTGCAGATCGTGACGGCGTAGCATATACACTCGTCAGCGATGATGAAATATGGCTCTTCAAGAAGATTGAGGAATTCCTCGAAAAAGAAATCACAAAGAATGCTCTTCCCGAAGGCATTGGCGATGGACCTGAATACAAGGTCGTAAAACCTGTTAAGAGTGGCAGGAAGAACTACAGGTACTCGCGCAAACCTGTCGGTAAAGGCAAGCCAAATCCCAAAAGAAGCAACAACAGAAAAACGGAAGCAACTACAACGGCTCCAAAACAAGACAGAAGAAGGAATAAAGCGGAAAAATCAAAAGGAAAAGAATAAAAAAGATGTTTTACGCCCCATTTTAGGGCGATTTTATGTAAAAACAAATCATTTCCTTTGGATTTCAATCTTTTTTGTAGTATCTTTGCACTCAAGAATGCAAAGCATCTTCCTAACATCCCTTTAAATAAGAGGAGTCGCTAATGCATCCCATGTACCCCTTTAAGAAAACTAATTAGGGTCTAAACATCAAAAACCTATTTATGCCAAAGAGAATATTAAATAAAATAAGATATTGGTATCTATCCAAAAGTGCACTTCCATATTGGACTCTCATTTGCGTAGATTTCCTGATCATCATCACAGCAGCATTGATTGCGACCTATGTCTGTGATGGTCCGAAAGTCCTAAGAATTCATTTCTGGGATCGAGTATTCACATGGTGCAGCCTGTTGGTGTTCTTTTTCATCGGCATGAGGATATACCACACCTATAGTGGTATTGTAAGATATCTACGGTCTACAGATCTGCTTCGCGTTCTCTATGCACAGATGGTAGGTTTTGCATTGATACTCATAGTACGCCTATTCTTCAGCAAAGATTATATCATCGCATCTACAGGTCTGAAAAACTACGCAACCACATTCTTTCTAAGTGTCGCAGGTCAATGGTCGATAAGACTACTGATGAAAGCCATATACGAGTCATCATTTAACAATGGAATCAAGCGAGCTTTCATCTTTGGCGTACAAAGAGGTGCTGAGGTTATTGCAAGCACTATTCAGGCAAGTCCATCAAAACAATATTCCATTGTAGGTTTCATAAGTCCAAATGGCGATTTGGCTGATAAATACATGTTCGGCGTCAAGGTTCGCAGGGTTGGTCCGAACCTCATTCACCACATGAAGAAGGCTCATGCGACCGTGATAATCGTGAGTCCGCTACAGGCAGAGACGTTCAGAAACAACACAGAACTTGTAGAAGAACTCATCAAGAACAAAATTCACATTCTGATGCTTTCTGAAGCTGAGGTCTGGACTCCAGAAAAGGGTCTCAAGCAAGAGCAACTTCACGAAGTAGACATTGAAGACCTTCTTCCTCGCGACAAAATTGAGGTTGACATTGATGCCATCAGTGAACTTCTGAAAGGTAAACGCATACTCATCACAGGAGCAGCAGGCTCTATAGGCTCCGAGATGGTGAATCAAGTTGCCAAGGCAGAACCTGCAGAGTTGATTCTCGTCGATCAGGCTGAGACTCCAATGCATGATGTGCGTATGAAGATGGCACGCAAGTTCCCAGACATAAAGGCATGGACTATCGTGGGCAGCATCAGCAATCCAACTCACATGGAAGAGATATTCAGCGACCACAAACCGGAATACGTATTCCATGCAGCAGCATACAAGCACGTTCCGATGATGGAGGACAACCCTGCAATGGCTATCCAAAACAACGTCTACGGAACACGTGTGATTGCCGACTTAGCTGTAAAATACGGCACAAAGAAGTTTGTGATGATATCAACCGATAAGGCTGTGAATCCAACAAACGTAATGGGATGTTCAAAGAGAATCTGTGAAATCTATTGCCAGAGTCTCAATAAGGCATTACAAGATCTCAAGAATGGCATCAAGCCAGAGAATTACGAGAACATCAAGGATAAGCTTATACAAGCCGATGGCACTCCTGGTGTGACACAATTCATCACTACACGCTTTGGCAATGTACTTGGATCAAACGGTTCTGTAATACCAATCTTCAGACAGCAAATCAAGAATGGCGGTCCACTTACGGTAACGCATCCTGACATCATCCGTTTCTTCATGCTCATCCCTGAAGCCTGTCAATTGGTACTTGAGGCAGGAACTATGGGACATGGTGGTGAGATATTCGTGTTCGACATGGGCAAACCAGTTCGCATCGCCGACCTAGCCCAAAGAATGATAGACCTCTCTGGTGCAAAGAACGTGGAAATTAAGTTCACAGGTCTTCGTGACGGTGAGAAACTATATGAAGAAGTGCTCACCGACACAGAACAGACGAAGCCAACCATCCATCCGAAGATCAAGATTGCATCAGTACGTGAATATCAGTATGATGAAGCCTTGAAGAACGAAGAAGAGCTTCTGCATCTAAGTTTCACTTACGATGACATGAAGATTGTAAAGAAGATGAAGGAAATCGTACCTGAATACAAGAGTCGTCAATCTAAATACGAGGCACTGGACTAAGACTCCAGCAACCTCTTATTCAACAGATTAGTAAACTCATAATTTTTCAGTCCCCAGCGAGGTGCTATGAGCAATCCCGCTGGGGACTGACTCGTAAAGCGCTCAATAACAATATCATCACGAAGACGACGGATATACTCAACAAGCAATTCAATATACTCTTCCGGAGTAAACAAAGTACATTGGGCAATCAAATCCGGACGATGCTCAAGAATCGTACCTTTCGTTATCTGTAACTGATGTAGCTTCAGAATATCAATAGGCAATGTATTCACAATGTCAATCTGTCGCAGTATTTCTGCCTTATCTTCTCCAGGGAGCCCAAGAATAAGATGAACACAAACTATAATTCCACGCGCGTGCGTATTCCTTATAATATTAACACTACACTCCGAAGAATGACCGCGATTTATTATACGGAGCGTATCATCATTAAAGGATTCTACCCCATACTCCATTGTAAGGAATGTACGATGCGAGAGTTCCTCAAGATAATCAAGCAATTCATCCGACACGCAATCTGGACGTGTTGCAATCGAGATACCAATAACATCCTCAACAGATAAAGCTGCCTCATACATTCGCTTCAACGTCTCTATATCCCCGTATGTATTGGTATAGGATTGGAAATATGCGATATATTTCATTTCCGGATATTTTCTTGAAAAGAACTCCTTGCCAGCCAACAACTGAGCCTTGATATTATCGGGAGAAAGATTAAGACGCTCTTCCTGAGAAATCCTTCCTGCCGTATCAGTACAATACTCGGGATTGAAAGTAGCATTATTGCAATAGATACACCCTCCCCTACCAATCGTCCCGTCACGGTTGGGACACGAAAAACCTGCATCTATTGAGATTTTCTGCACCTTACATCCGAAACGTTTTC
>CAMJKP010000033.1 GCA_946406435.1 uncultured Prevotellaceae bacterium
TAGAATACCGTTTCAAGATTATGATAGCCGTCTGGACGCTTCTCAACCACGTTCAAACCAAGGTTTATCTTTGCGCAAGGGAAAACAATCATGATTATTTACAATTTAACAATGTACTATGTACTATTTTCATATGCAAAGTTACTAAATTAATTCGAGGGTGAAAAACATTATAGGAGAATTTATCTAAATTTATATAAATAATTTGTGTACATATATATTTATCGGGATTTTTTTCTTATCTTTGCACGTTAGAAAAATCGTAAATTGTAAAAGTCAAATAGTAAATAAATTAGATGCCAGCAGCAAAGTCAAATACTCGCTCTAAACGTCAACAGAATCAGATTGATACAGCGCTCGGTCACATGCCTCCTCAGAATATTGAGATTGAGAAGCGTGTACTTGGTGCTCTTATGATTGATGTTGATGCTTTCTCTGTGGTCAGCGAACTCCTTCATCCTGAGACGTTTTATGATCCACGCCATCAGAAAATCTATAAGGCAATACAGCAACTCAACGTGCGTGAGTTGCCTGTGGATATCGTTACCGTTATCGAGGAACTGAAACAGGAAGGTACTCACGATGAGGTGGGTGCTCCAAACTATATCGTAGAACTGTCTGCAGATACTGTTTCTTCTGCCAATATCGAGTATCATGCCCGCGTTCTTGCTCAGAAGTTTGTTGCCCGTCAGCTTATCAACTATGCAAGCGTAATCGAAGGAAAGGCATTCGATGAAAGCTCTGATATTGACGAACTTATGCAGGAGGCAGAGGGCTCGCTCTTCGAACTCTCGCAGAAGAATATGCGTCAGGACTATACCCAGATTGCCCCAGTCGTTATTCAGGCAAAGGAACTCTTGCTGAAGGCCTCACAAAATGACGAGGGAATGACGGGTGTTCCTACGGGGTACTATAAGTTGGATGAGATAACAGCCGGTTGGCAGGCTTCTGACCTTATCATCCTTGCAGGACGTCCAGCCATGGGTAAAACGTCTTTTGCCCTCTCGCTTGCACGTAATATCTCAGTTGACTTTAACGTTCCGGTTGCTTTCTTCTCTCTAGAAATGAATAACGTTCAGCTTGTTAACCGTCTCATATCCAACGTGTGTGAGATTCCTGGTGGCAAGATTCTGAGCGGTAAACTTTCTGATGACGAGTGGCAACGTTTCGACTCTCGTATTGATAGGCTTTCCAATGCCCCAATCTTCGTTGACGATACCCCAGGTCTTTCTGTCTTCGAACTCCGTACAAAGGCACGTCGTCTTGTGCGTGAGAAAGGTGTTAAGATGATAATGATTGACTACCTCCAGCTGATGAATGCTAATGGAATGAACTTCAATAGCCGTCAGGAAGAGGTTAGTATGATTTCACGTTCTCTCAAGGGACTTGCCAAAGAGCTTGACATTCCTGTTCTTGCCCTCTCACAGCTCTCTCGTGCTGTTGAGCAACGTCCGGGAACTGATGGAAAGGTACCACAGCTCTCCGACCTCCGTGAATCTGGTGCCATAGAGCAGGATGCCGATATGGTACTTTTCGTTCATCGTCCAGAGTACTATCATATCACTCAGGATGACCAGGGTAATGACCTTCGTGGTATGGCTCAGATTATTATAGCTAAGCATCGTAAGGGTAGTACGGGTACGGTTCTTCTCAACTTCCGTGGTGAGTTCACACGATTTGCAAATCCTGAGGATGCTTCCAACATAGCTCCTCTTCCTGATGGTGGTGGCGAGTTCCGAAATTCGGCTCATGATTCCCCATTTGGAGAAAGTCAAGAAGGAGCGCCGTTCTAATCTTAGAACGTTCTTCTTTCGCTAATCCTTCGCTCTTCTTCCGAACCAAACTCGATGAACCTTCGCTTTTTCTTAGTAAAAATGGGAGTTTCATCGAGTTTGGTTCGGACTTACATAGGAGGAAGAAGGGACTTACACAGGAGGTTGCTCTTCTGTTTCTAATAATATCGTTTGTCTTATTTTCTTTCAATATTATCTCTTTATTTGTTGCAATCGCATGATTTTAGTAAGGATGGAAAATTTCTGAAATGTGTTAATAATCAGCGTTATACGAATTGTATAAGAGAAAAATGTTATTGCAACACGTCTGAAAAATAGTTCTATTATTCTTTGGTGATCCTAAATAATATAATTACCTTTGCAATCAACAAACTCAAAAACATTTCATTATGGCAAGAGGAAAGAAAACCTGCAAGATTCTCAAGGAGATTCGTCGTCAGATAGCGGAGGCGAACGATATAGAATATGTCGTTGAGGAATGCCAGTACAAGGGCGATTGTCTCGGCACTTGCCCAAAGTGCGAGGCTGAGGTTCGCTATCTCGAACAGCAGTTACACCAACGACAGTTGCTTGGCAAGGCTATAATGGTGGCTGGCATTTCAGCTGGCTTGCTTAGCCTTAGTTCTTGCGGAAATGAGATGTATGATCAGATAAATACTTCTGAAGAAGCGGAGGTAATACGAGGAGGTAAAGAACCTGTATTTGAAATGGTTGGAGAGTTGGTTGAACAAATGCCTTCTTATCCAGGTGGAGCTTATGCCTTGATGAAGTTTCTTGCAGACAACATTAAGTATCCTTCTACTTGTGAAAATATACAAGGAAAGGTGGTTTGTACGTTTTATGTAGAAGAAGATGGTTCGGTTTCCGATATTAATGTAGTAAAATCTGTTCATCCACATCTTGATGCAGAGGCTGTTCGTGTTTTATCGCTTATGTCCAAATGGACTCCAGGAAAGCGAAATGGCGAGTTTACAAAAGTGAAATATACTCTTCCTGTAACTTTCCGTTTAGAAGATAATAAAAATGATAGTATAAATGTTAAATAATAATTCAATAATGACAAAAGAAAATAAACTTAATGTTTTGAAAGGGTTTCACAATCAGTTTCTTGGTAAGGTTGTGATAGTAGCTTGTATTTCTGGTTTGTTCGCCCTTGGTTCATGCGATAAAGATTCGAATGAGTTGATCGAGCCTGATCCTGTAACAGAATCTGTGAACGATACGATAATGCCAACTTATCCTGGTGGAACTCCTGCTTTGATTGAGTTTCTCCAAGAAAACATAAAATACCCAGAACAAGCTGAGAGAGAAGGTATTGAGGGTAGGGTGGTTGCTACTTTCATTGTTGAATTGGACGGCTCAGTAACTAACGCTAAAATAGCATTATCTGTTCATCCTCTACTTGATGCTGAAGTTCTCAGGGTTGTATCTCTCATGCCAAATTGGAATCCCGGAAAGAACTGTGGAAGAGTGTGTTACAGCATGCCTGTAACCTTTCGCTTAAGAGCAGAGAATGAATCTGCCAAAGTAAAAATACAATAATTATGGCAAAAGGAAAGAACACCTGCAAGATTCTCAAGGAGATTCGTCGTCAGATTGCAGAGGCTAACGATATAGAATATGTCGTTGAGGAATGCCAATACAAAGGCGATTGTCTCGGCACTTGTCCAAAGTGCGAAGCTGAGGTTCGCTATCTCGAACAGCAGTTACACCAACGTCAAATGCTCGGTAAGGCTGTTGTTTTGGCAGGTGTGTCAGTCGGAATGTTTACGCTGAGTAGTTGCAATTTTAATAATAAGACTCAGGGAGAATCGCCAATGACAAATACAGAAGAGGTGACGACGGGTAGTGTTCTGGTGCCAGCAAAGAAAGATACTTCTAATGATACAATTGTCCAAGTGAAGAGCGACATTGTTAAGTCTGTTCGTCAACCACTTATGGGAACTGCTCCTGTTATTAAAAAGGATGTAGAGGATGAATGTCTTCCCAAAAAAGGTGAGGTGGAATTCGATAATTCTAATGGAGAATATTGTGAGGTGGATAGTCCTTGGGTAATAAAAGGAATTAAAATAGAATCAAAAGTATTAGAAAATGGAGTTTATGAATATGTAGAAGAAATGCCAACATATCCTGGTGGAATGGCTGCTTTGATGGCATTTGTACAAAAGAATTTCAAATACCCTAAAGAGGTTGAGCATGAGGGCATTCAAAGTCGTATTATTTGTACTATGATAATCAATGAGGATGGATCAATATCTGATGTCAAGGTTGTTAAACCTGTTCATCCATTGGTTGATGCTGAATTTGTTCGTGTCGTAGAAGCTATGCCGAAATGGAATCCTGGCAAGCATAATGGCAAGCCTGTAAAAGTGAAATATACAATACCGATGACTATGTGTTTGCGTAATTAAAACTATGTTATCCCAAGAACTCATAGGCAGAATGATAGGCATATCCCGTCATCGCTTGGCGATTGATGGTGAGGGCGTTACAACACTCGTGGCATTCCACGGATGTCCGTTACGTTGTAAGTATTGCCTTAATCCGCAGAGCCTCTCAAAAGATACTCAATGTATTGAGCGTACTGTAGAGGAACTGATTGACGAGGTGCGTATTGACCAACTCTATTTCCTTGCTACAGGCGGAGGAATAACTTTTGGCGGTGGTGAGCCATTGCTTAACAGTATGTTTATCAAGGCGTTCTGCGAGCAATGCCCAAAGGAATGGCGAATATCAATAGAATCAAGTCTTAATGTGCCACGCAAGAACGTGGAAGATGTTCTGCCATTTGTCAAGGAATGGATTGTTGACATCAAGGACATGAATCCTGATATCTATAAGGTATATTCTGGTATCAGCAACGAACGTGTTATTGACAATCTTAAATGGATTGCCTCAGAGCATCCAGACTTGCTTGCAAGTATTTCAATTCGACTTCCGCATATTCCCGACTATAACACCGATGACGATAGAAACAAAAGCCAAGCGTTCCTTGAAACGCTTGGCTATACAAACTTTGATCGTTTTGAATATAGGATAAGGTGAGTTTTATGAATTAGCCTTATTTTATTTTCAGATGCGTAACTCCGTCAGGCAGATATGCAGGTTGTTCTCGTTCTGTAATCTGACTTGTGAAGTTGGCAATCTTTATCTGTTCTTTTGTATCGTCTGCTCCTTGGTTATGCTGGAGAGGTTGTCCTTCTGGCAGGATATTATCACCGACGATTGTATAGTGGTTTGTTCTGCAACGCTTAGCAGCCTTCATATCACTTCTGTTCTGGTCGTATGTAAGCATTCCTGCCTCTACATTCGACTTTATAAGCTTGTTGATAGGGACGTTCATGTTGAACTTCAGGAATGCCGGTATTTCGAGGTCGCATTTAGTATGTAGCATTGGAATACTTTCTTGGAATGCCCAATCGAAGAGGAATGTAGCTCTTGGACTTCTAATCTTGTAGTTGTACTCAATGATGCTACCTGGCTGAACATCAGGCACTACCACGTGCAGTACAACGTAGTTGTCATCAACACGCTCCTTGGTGAAATTGGATGTGTTGATTTTCTTTTTCTCTACCTTTCCTTTCTCGTTCTTAGTGAAGACCGTGACCTTCAGGTCTGTCATTTCATCAAAGTTATTATTGTTCTTTGCCAGATCTCCATCGCAGTATGTAATATCAATATTGGCATGTTTAGCACCCTCAGACTTCAGAATCTTAGTGCGGAGCTTTATCTCATAGTTCACAATGATACCGCTCTCGTCAATTCTGTTATTGCCGAGAAACTGCATGTTATCCGCATTCAGTTCTGTGACATTTTCTGTCATAGAACCGAATTGGTCGGTGAGTTCGTATGTTACCTTCATGGTCTTGCATAGAACGATGGCATCAGCATCAATAGCGTCGCCCCATCCTTTGTATTCCCATTCCAAGTCTGATGGTTTACCGAATTTCTCATTAGGTAATTGTGCCTTGACTATACTTCCGCAAGCAACAAGTGCGAATAGAAGGCATATTCTTAATAATGGATTTTTCATTTGATTAATCTCTTGTTTTAGTTTTTGTTTGATTCTCGTAATTCCAAATGCAAAAATACATTTTTTTCCTGAAACGTCCAAGGAAAAGTCATTTTTTTTTCTACATATTGTTTTCCTGTTCATTTTCCCTTTGTTCTGCCTTCGTTGATCCTTCGCTATGCCTTCGTTCTGCCTTCGCTCTTAAAAGATATGGTAGGAAGGTAGTCTGAGTATTGTCTTTACGATGGAAAAAGAAAGGCGTAAAGGGGCATGCTTGGTAAAACTAAGTCCAGAATTCTTCATCTCCCTCATCAATCATCTTACCACCACATTTAGGGCATGTCTTCTCATCCCAGATCTTAATGTCATCGCTCATACATTGTGGACATAGCCGTCCGTATTCCGACGAGAAACTTGGTGCTACGTCAGCTATCATTCCGCCAACGGTAAGAGGCTGGATGGTATGGCAACGCATACATACCACCATGGAGATTTTCTGTCCGAAGAATCCCCTGCCTTTGTAATGGTCGCATGAATAGCCACATTGGGTACATCTGTATGTTGATTTGCCTGCCACTTTTAATTGCTTATACTATGTCAATAAGTTATCCGCAAAGATAGGTATTTCTACTGACATAACCAAACAAATTTGTGGATAAAGAATAATTGCTATTTGATTATTGCATTTTCTTGAAAAAAATCATTAATTTTGCATCTGACACTAAATATGTTATGACATGATTCTCTATAATGAATTAAAATACAAGATTGCACTATGTACCTTGGCTGTCGTCTTGTTCACGTTATCTTCATTTGCCCAACAAGTGAAGGTGTGCGGACAGACGAAACTCAACAAATGGGGTATTGCTCCAGGTAATTATAGTGGAATATCCCATGTTAGGGATAATCTGTATGCCATTGTTGACGACAAGGATGCTGTGGATGGCTTTAAACTCCTAACGCTTGATATTGACTGTGAGAATGGCAAGATACTAAATGCCTCGCTTTCAGAGCCTGAGGGTATGAAAGAACGACGTGCCAAGGGAGAAAAAACAAAGCGTGATTGTGAAGGTGTGGCTTATTCTCCAGAAAAGAATACCGTATATGTTTCGAGCGAAGAAGAACAGAGGATATTGGAATATACAATCGAAGGGAGATTGACAGGTCGTGAACTTGCAATTCCGTCTATTATGCAGAGGGATAAGATTGTGTCTAATCTCGGTTTTGAGGCTTTGACATATAATGACAAACAGAAACGATTCTGGACGACTACAGAGTCAACTCTTCCTGCTGATGGCAAGCAGTCATCGCCACATAATCCTTTGATACATAATCGTCTGCGCTTCGTTAGCTTTGACAACACTTTAAAGCCTGTGGAGTCATTCGTCTATCAGATGGACTTGCTAAAAGCAACAAACAAGTCGGCAACTTCACTATATGGCGTGCCTTCGCTTCTTGCCCTTGATGACGGTCGTATAATTGTTATGGAGCGTGAGGGATGTTTCCCAAAACAACAGTATGGTTCTTGGGTAAGGATAAAGCTCTATATCGTTAATCCTAAACTTTCAAAACCTGTCAGTCTTGATACGCCAATGGCAAGGGTAGGGGATGATTCTGTTATGAAGAAAGAGTTGATATGTGAGTTTGTCACTCGACTAAGGCTTGGCAGTATGAACCTTTCTAATTATGAGGGGATGTGTCTTGGTCCTAAGCTTAATGACGGTCGGCAGACTCTTATCCTTATTGCCGATTCTCAGAATGGTATGGGTAATTGGATTTACCATATTAAAGACCATATTCGCATAGTGATATTACCTTGATTGTTCTGTGAATGTTTTAGCACCATTCATTCGCCCTTTGGGAATGGGAGGTAAATGGGACTTACACCGACTTTGGTACGGACTTACATGGGAGTTAATACGGATTTTCACGCATTTCTGCGTTTTTTACAAAAAAATATTTGGAATTTACAACGAACGTGTATATTCATGAAATAATGTGAAAACAATTGTAGGTTTGGGAAGAAATTAGTAATTTTGTGCCAGAAACATTAATTGAACAGAATAATGAAAAGACTTTTGATTTTGGCAGTATGGATGCTTTCGCTGCCTATTCTCGCACAAAACACAGATGCCAAGTACGTTTCTCAACTTGGCGTTTACATCAAGAATTCAGGTGACTTTCTCAATGCCAACAAACTCTCTTCTAAACAGATGAGAAAGATGATGGTTGATACTTTCCGTGACAAGGCTGAGGATGCCGATTTCTTTAAAGCATTAGATAAATACTTCCCACGTCAGTATGAAAATGATCTTGCAGCAATACTGAAGGATTACTATGGTAAGGAATTGACAATCCAACAGATAGAGTCTCTTGTTGCCAGTTCTTCTTCTGAAAATATCAAGCGTGCAATTGAAGGCTTGGAACAATGCAAGGATGCTGCATATCGTGATAAACTTGTAGATGAAACCTTGCAGGCAATAGCGGAAAAGACTGGTAAGAAGAAAAAAAAGAAGAACCTCAAGAAGTTCGCTTCTGACTGTACAGAGGACTATCGTTCTGTTCTCGCTACATATGCTCAGGTGTCTAATATAGATAAATTGGCTGAGGATGAGATTAACGCTATCTATCATACCGTAGCACTTGAGGATCTGAACGCATATACAGAATTCCTCGGCTCTGATGCTGTGGCTTCAAGTCATAAGGTTGAGGCTGCCGTTACTGAGGATATTTATAATGTTCAGTCTGCTTGTATCAGTAAGTTCCAGAGTTGGACTTACAAGGCATACCCTTCACTCTTTACCAAGAAACAGGTACAGCCAAAGAAACGTAAGGGCCGCAAGGGTAAGGGTGCAAAGCAACAGAATAATGATGATGTTATCATCGATGGTGGAATGCTGATTAATTAAAAAGGAAGTGTTTTTCCTTCAGAAAAATATATGCAAAAGACAATACAGCAACAGCTTTTTGAGCTTCAGGATTTTAAGTATCGCGATTTTCACGCAAAACTTGTGCCTGGAATGGATGTAAATGCTATTATAGGCGTAAGGACACCTGAACTTCGTAAGCTTGCCAAACAACTGGCTAAGGATGAACGGGTTGGTGATTTCCTTGCTGTGTTGCCTCATCAGTATCTTGATGAGATGAATCTTCATGGATTCATAATCTCAGAACTGAAGGATTATGACGAATGTCTTAAAGAAATCGATAGGTTCTTGCCTTATGTAAACAACTGGGCAACGTGCGATTTGCTGTCTCCTAAGGCATTTAAACAGAATAAGAACCGAGAGAGACTCATTGAGGATATTAAGCGTTGGATGGCATCTGATGAGCCTTTTATTATAAGGTTTGGCATAGAGATGCTCATGAGTTTCTATCTTGATGAGGACTTCAAACCAGAGTATCTCAAATGGGTTTCTGAGATTCGTCATGAGCACTATTATGTTAAGATGATGGTGGCATGGTATTTCGCTACGGCATTGGCAAAGCAATGGGAAGCGACCATTCCGTATATCGAAAGGAATACTATGGAGAAATGGACTCATAACAAGGCCATACAGAAGGCTGTGGAGAGTTATAGAATAACACCAGAGCAGAAAGAACTGCTCAAGTCATATCGTGTGAAATAATTTATACCCTAAACCCTAAATCTGCTTTTTTATGAAATTAGAATTCTATACTAATGGAGTGATATCTGTAATCGACCTTGACAGTCTTGCTGCTGAACATGCTGGTATTATCAATATTGGACAGAAATGCAAGCATGTATGGAATGCAGTTAAGATTGACGACGAGTCGGTAGATCCGTTCCAATGTAATATCATTGGAAGTGCCGGTACATACAAACTCAATCATGGTCAGGAGCGTACGGAATGCCCAAAGGGATTGCTTAGTAGTCGTCTCGTTCCTTGCAATACATGTACGGGAAGATGTGTAAATGTGCGTGCAGGTCGTCCGAAATACAATCTACGTACTCCTGAAACTCCAACTCTTGTTAATGGTTCTCCTGTAAGTGAATGGGGAACAGAACTCCACGAGGGTGATACCATTACCTTGGGTAATGTGAATTTGTATGTAAAGTAAAAAGAAGTAAAGGGTAAAGAGTAAAGAATAAAGAGTATAGAATATAGAGATAAAAAGAGACTCCACCAGCCGGAGGGCTGATGGAGTAGAGAGTATAATTGAATGTTTTAATTGTAAAATCGCTTTAGATTGCGAGTTTTATACCAGCGGTGAGATAGGCACCATCTCGACCATGTCCACCAATCCACTGATACTTACACTCAACAAATCCTGCGAGAGAGCTTGTGAATTCCTTTGTTAGACCACATCCTATATTCATTAGGAAATTGAGGTCGCTGTGAGAATCCTTAGTGTTGTCGTAGTCAAGACCACCACCCAAGAGTGGGTACAGAATGAATTCGTCTCCGACGTCAAACTTATAGTGGAAGTCTGCCTCGGCCTGAAGGTTAGTGATGAGGCTACCAGCAAAATAGTAGCTTGCAGAAGGAGAGAACTCAATGTTGTCCGTGAGATCCGCTGTAATACCAACGCCAAGTCCGAAATCGTTTCGGATACTGCTCTTGAGGTCGATAGTCTGGATCTGTGCAGATGCTGTTGCCGCAGAAGCAACGAGCATTGCAGAAGCAATCAGTTTTTTCATTCTTCTTTGTCTTTGTTTTTTTTTGTTTGTTACGTTAATATTCTACTTTTGTTATTCATAAAGATAGAAAGCATTGTATATCTTTCTGGGTGCAAAGTTATGGCAATATAGCAAATTTACAAAGACTTTGTCCCTAAATGACGTAGGAAAACTCCTATTGTTGAGGGTGGAAAATCCTCGGGGTTATCTTTATGAATTGTCAAAAATATAATTTGTCTTATTCCTCGATTCCTATGTTCAAAGGGGCAAAAATACAATTGACGGGGTCAAAGTTACTAATAAAATCCGATATTGATATATTCTTTAGTTTTTTTTAAAACTTAATTTATGCTTTTTGCATTGTTTCGCATACAAATCGCTTATGGGGATATGCAACAAACATAAATATAGCCTTGAGTGGATATAATACCACCCAAGGCTAAGTTCTGACTGATGTATTAGCTATTTCGTTGTTGTTTCTTAATTCAAGAATTAATATTTTGTGCTCGTGTCATCCAGTTCTTGAACTCTGCAGCCCTGTTCTTGCTTATGAATAGCGGTTCAGGCAATTCTATAGGCAATCGCAGTAACAGTCTGCTGTCAAACCAGATGATGATTTCCGTGATACTTTCGCGTGCTACGATATATTGTTTGTTTGCACGGAAGAAGAGGGTAGGGTCTAGACTGCCGATAATAGAGTCGAGTGAACGATTATAGTCAAGCACTTTCTTGTTCTTCAGATAAACTTGCGTCTTTCTGTCCGTGCTGTAGATACATGCAATATCTTCGGTCTTTATTGGCAGTAGCTTGTCTTTGTTCGGTATCAGCAATGCCTGCTTGTATGCTGTTTGCTTTTGGCCTTCAGGGTGGAGCTTCATCATATGTTCCAGATATGCAATAACGTCGTTATTACTCCATTTCTTGAATTTCTCAAGGGCACGTGTCAGTTCTACTGTCTTGATAGGCTTTAGCAGATAGTCTATGCTGTTAACTGCAAAGGCATCAAGGGCATATTGGTCATAGGCAGTTGTGAACACGATTGGCGTCTGCACGTCAATCTGGCTGAAGAGAGTGAATGCAGAACCGTCACTCAGATGAATGTCCATGAATATAAGGTCGGGTGCGGGATTGGTATTCAACCATCGTACCGTTTGCTGTACGCTTTCCAACACGTGCAGCACCTCTATTGTAGGATCTATTTCTTTGAGCATTTCTACCAGATTCTCACTGGCAGTAGTCTCATCTTCTATTATTAGTACTTTCATTTCTGAAACGATAAAGAGTTATTTGTGATAGTCTTAGCTACCGACCGTATCGGTTTTCTGTTGCTAAATCATTGCAAATATAGTTTATTTTGTGTATATGAATAGCACAAAGTCATGCCAAAACGAAAAAAACAATCGTCATGCTGATTATATCTCCGCATTTATAATTCAAAGTGCAAATGTATATGTTTTTTCTGAAAATACATAATATAATCAAAATAATAACAATTCTTAACAACAATTGCATGCCTTACAAATATGTTATTGCCGAGAAGAATATTCTATGTCGTTTTTTTGTGCAAATGTCTTGGTCGTTTGTGAGGAAATTCTTATCTTTGTAGCGCTAAACAAAAAAGAAACATAGATTATATGGAAGAACTTGATTTATCTAAAACCGCTTCAGAGCTTTTGAGTGATAAGGCTCTGGACACTGTAATGCAGTATTGTATGACCTTAGGCAAGAATATTCTTGCTGCCTTGGTTATCTATTTCGTAGGTAGGTTTATCATCTCAAAACTGACAAAGCTTGTTCGTGCTATAATGCAGAAGAAGGAAATAGAGCCTTCTCTGTATTCGTTCCTTGACAGTCTGATGAGCATCTGCCTGTACTTTGTGCTTATTATCGCCATTGTTGGTGTACTTGGAATTGAGACGAGTTCGTTTGTTGCTCTGTTTGCCTCTGCCGGTGTTGCTATTGGTATGGCATTGAGCGGTACGTTGCAGAACTTTGCAGGTGGTGTGATGATACTTCTGTTCCGTCCGTTCCGTGTGGGCGATTTTATTGAGGCACAAGGATATAGCGGTACTGTAAAGCAGATACAGATATTCAGTACTATTCTCACAACGGTAGATAACCAGACCATCATTATTCCTAATGGAGGATTGTCAACTGGCAGTATGAAGAACTATTCTAAACAGCCTTATCGTCGTGTGGATATAGATGTAGAGGTTGCTTATGGTTCTAAGCCAGAGGCTGTTCGCAAGGTACTCCTTGATATCTGTGCGAAGGATAGCAGAATTTTGAAAGATGATGCGATGAAGCCATATATACCTATGACTTCTATGGGCGCAAGTGCTATAGTATTCCAGGTGCGTGTATGGACCGAATCTGCCAATTACTGGGGGGTGAAGTTTGAAACCACCGAGAAAATATACAACAGGCTTGCAGAGGAAGGTATTGAGATCCCATTCCAGCAAATTGACGTTCACATGCGTTCGTAAATGCAAGTTGACAAATAGAATAGGGGATAGCTCAAATCCGAGCTATCCCCTTTATTGTTATGAGAATGTTGTCGTAAGATTACTTGATAGGAAGCTTGTATCCGAGAGTGAACTGGAATACAAAGTTTGTTGCACGCTTGTTGTTGAATTTTAGAGCTTCGGTAAGACCAATGTTATAGCGGAGGTCGAAGACGAAGTTGTTCTTCTCGTATGCAATGCCGACAGGGAGTGAAACAAGGACAGGTTTAACGAGAATGCCATTGCCCCATTCGTCGATAACGGCATCATCAAGGTCGCATTCCTGTTTCTGTCCGTTGTTGTTTACCGTACCCTTGGCGCTGAGGTTAATGCTTGGCTGAAGACCAACCTTGAGAGTGATTCCGTAATCCCAGTAATAGTTTGCCATTATCGGGAGGTTGAGGTAGTCAAGCTTTATCGTTCCGTCAGACCATTCGGTGTGCGCATTGGTGCCCTGTTGTGAGTATAAAGCTGCAATTGAAACGGTGAAGTCGGTTAAGGCCTGATATCCGAGTTCTGCACCAGCAGTAAAGCCGATACGGTAGTCGCTTTTCTCGAATGTTGTCATATTGGCTGCGTTTATACCGATTTTTGGAGTAACAGTTAGAGTGCCCACTTCGTTCTGGGCGAATCCTGAAATACTGCTAAGCACGATGCCTGCAATAGCTAAAAACTTTTTCATCTTTATGGGTTTTGTATAAAATTTGGTGCAAAAGTACATATTCTTTCTCATTCTGCCAAATGTTTTGCACACTTTTATACGTAATATTTTGTGAAGTTGGGATTTTTTTGCTAACTTTGTACCCGAAAAATGGAGACATTACCTCTTTTATGGTAAAATATAGACATATAGGGGGATAGCTTCGGCAAAAAAAAACGGTATATTGGAAACAAGTTATAAGACAAATCAATGAAGAAGTTTATTTTGATTGCAGGCATGATGCTTGCTTGTATCTCTGGATTTGCTCAGATGCAGCCGGGATTGTTCTCTATTACCCCTAAGCTGGGTTTTAATGTTGCAAGCATGTCCAATTCGGGAAAGTCTGCTAACAGTCGTATGGCCTTTGTCGCAGGAGTTGATTTTGAGTATCAGATCAATCGACAGTTTGCTTTCGGTCTTGGTTCTATCTATTCTCAGCAAGGTATAGAGGATGATCCATGGACTTTGAAGACAGATTACATTACTCTGCCTTTGACTGCTTTTTACTATCCTGTTAGGGGGCTTGGCATTTATGTTGGTGTTGAACCTGCTTTCTTGGTACGTAAGAAGGCTGAGATTATGTACGGACAGCATTCTCAAGTTGCAGAATTGCCAAATGTGGACAAAGTAACTGAAAGATATATTAATGAATATGGCTTGACTTACGAGGGTATTTTTGAACACTCTCTTAGGGCTAAGCGTGGAATAGTCTCTCTCCCTATTGGCGTGAACTATGAATTTGACCATTGTGTATTCGGTCTCAAATATAGCATAGGTCTTGGTAATGCCGTTGTTGGTGGTGGAGGCGTTAGCTGTACCCATAATGTGTTCCAGATTTCATTGGGCTATAGATTCAATGTGTTTGGCGATATAAAGAAGGTGGAATATAAGCGAGAGAAGAAAGACGAGAAAAAGGAAGAGAACAGTCAAAAGTAAAACACATCTATATATAGAAAAACTCCCGATGGCAATATTGCTATCGGGAGTTTTTTATTTCGTTTTAAGACTCTTCGTCATTAAGCCATTTTATAGCTTCGCCTTTGACGAGCCATGATAATCCGAATAGATGGAGTAATATAATCTCTATTATCATTGTAACCCAACCTGGGGTAGGGATTATAACCATGATAGCAAAACAAAGTTCTACAGCTATCATTCCCCATCCGCAGATTTTGTATATCTTGTTTCGTATTTTCTTTTGCTCTGTCATTTCTCCGCCACTCTTGGTAAAGAGGAATGCACTATTGTATGCCAATAGGAGAAAGAACAAAGCGGCACATGCTGTGTGGATGATGTTGGATGTTTGGATTGGCAACTGGAAGAAACCGACGTGTGTGCCAGGCTCTATCCAATGAACATTGCAGGGAAACAGCACAATGCCGAGACCGAAGATTCCGCTGAGCGTAGTTATGATGTTGTCGAGCTTATCATAACCTACGTATGTGATTAGAACCAGACAGGCAGGTATGAGTACTCCGACGAGAGCTGGCGACTGGTAGTATGTAGCTGAGATACTCCACCACCATTCTTCGCTTGGGTGTTCGGCAATACCTGCTGAAAGTAAGGCGAGCCATGGAAGGACAACACCAAGGATACCGCATAGATTTCTTATGCGGAGATACATTTTCTTTTCTTTTGTTATTTCCATTATTAAGTGTTTAGGTTTTAGCGTGTTTCTTTATTCAAACGCAAGGCTCACATGGATGAAATAAACAAATATTATCTGCGGCTTTGCGTTTGAATATATTATGGAACAGATCAGATGATAAAGGAGAGATGTTGTTAATCTCCACCTCCTACTTCGTCTTCGAAGTCTTCTCCTTCTTTGGAACCGGGGTTAATATTAATACTCTCATAAGGATCAGACCCAGCCATTATTCTTGAGGTGCTCAATTTATGCAACTTCATCTCTGGCTCAGCATACAGTTTCTTGATTTTCATAATCTTTTTACAGTTTAGCTACAATGTATAATATAGAAATTTTGTGCAAAATTACATAAAAAAGATTAGATAAACAAAAAAACTGAGATAATATTTGTTTATTTTCGCATTTTTTAGCAGATAAGGACGTGTTTACTATACTATTTAATTGCTAAAATGGTAAATTTTCCAATTATGTGGAATTTTCGAACAATTAAGAACAATGGCACAAAAATCTTTGAAGATTCGCTACTCCTCCGTTTCTCTTTCGCTTCTCCTCCGAACCAAACTCGATGAACCTCCGCTTTTCCCTAATAAAAATGGGAGTTGCATCGAGTTTGGTACGGAGTTACATGGGACTTACATCGGACTTACTTGGGAGGATTGAAGATGCAAAGCTGTTATTCCTTCTCGACGAAGAAATTCTTGTAGATGTCATAGTAGTTGTTGATCCATGCCTTTTCAACTATGTATTTCATCTTTGAATACACATCTGGATGTTCCTTTATGAGATTCACAAGTTCGGCATTGTAGTGTGTACCAGCTCCTTTCTCAAATTCCTGGATAAGAGTGTCATACACCTTTGTCTTGCTGTAATTACGGCCAAGACGATCGGTAGCCGCCTCAAGACAGTCGCTTAGCGTTACGATGTCGATGAGGAAATATATTGGACTCTTGGTGTTGTCAAAACTCTTTGGATAGCCTCTTGTACCGTCGTGCCATTTGTGATGACCGAGGGTTATGTCGTGATATCTTGCCAACGTAGAGTCTATTTCCAGATATTTGAGACCGAGCTCTGGATGCTGTTGTATGATACGGTAGCCGTGTTCTGTGAGTCGGGCAAAGTCATTGTTGATAAGTCCTATCATGGAGTTCTTGCCAAGGTCATGGTAGTTGGCTGCATGAACGATGAAGTTGTCAAGTTCTGCGGCTCTTGCAATGGCCTCTTTCTCCGACTTTATGCCAAGCGTACCGACAAGCAGTTCCGGATGATGTGTAATGACACCCTTCAGAATCACACGTGATAGTTCACCTACGAGACGTGAATGTGCGAATGTGGTGACAGAGGTTGTTACAGATAGCTGATAGAGATTGCGTATTCGCTCACCTGTGGTGAGGTATTTCATTAGACGCTTGTAAGTAGTGAACTTCTCAAGAGGTCTTACTGCAGAGTATGACATCTGGGAATTGTTCATGATGATGATTGTAATGACCTTCTTTGCACATTCAAGATACTTGCACATTAGGTCGTGCTTTGTCTCGAATGGTAGGGTAGAGGTATCTACCATATATATAAGGTCATAGAGATATTGTACCAAGTCGCCAGGATAGATCATCCGTTGTGCTATCATCTGGTCAATCTTTGACTGGTATGTCTTATTGAACAAGGAGTCTGCAAGCAGAGTGTAGTGGTTCGCATTCTCCGGTTCAAGTCCCATCTTTATAATAAGGTATGTGAATATCTGCCTTGAGAGAGCCTTTACTGGTCTGCCTTCATATTTTACGATATAGTCGTGATATATAG
The DNA here is from genome assembly GCA_946406435.1 of uncultured Prevotellaceae bacterium. Lineage (GTDB taxonomy): Bacteria > Bacteroidota > Bacteroidia > Bacteroidales > Bacteroidaceae > Prevotella. The sequence continues at coordinate 17,097 of CAMJKP010000033.1, forward strand.
AGTCGGCTTTCGCGTTGGTTCCTACAGGGTGATAATAAAGGTAGTAGTTGTGAACGATGTTGTCCTTTCGGATGTTTGCCCATGCCATGTTTGTGCGGATAACAGGGTCGTGACGGTATTCCGCAGGTATGGAATCGTTGAACTTTATGGCACGATCGTAGTTGGCATAGAACTCGTCAATAGAGATTACGCCTTCCTGCACAAGCTGATTTCTGAGTAATGCTATATAGGATATAGCCTTGAGCTTGTAATAGTCGATTGTAGGATTGTCGCATTTCCACGCAATAATCTTCTTGTGGTATTTTGTGTGAATACGAAGACCGGCTGTGTCGGATGACAAGGCATACTGATAGTTAAGCTCAGCAATTGCATTATATATATAGTACATATCCGTACCACCACGTTGTTCATAGTCAGGCAACATCTTATTGATGAAAGGCTCAAGTATGAATGGGTCTAATATCTGTTTGCTGACAATATCGTGTAGTGTTCGGCTGATTGGATAGTATATAGTGGTATCAATAAGTGATGTGTCCTGACTGACATAGTCTTCCATGTGCCTGATCATCTGGCTGTTTTCCTTGAACATGACACGAAAACGGTCAGAACGGCGAAGGAAGAGTTTTACCCAAGATTTTCTGTCGGTTGGCTGGAATATACTGTCGTTTACAAGGTTATATTGAATGGCATTTTCATATAAGGTACGGAAATATGCATCAAAGTCAGGCTTTGGGACTGGCTGTGCGAATGTCTGTACCGTACAGCTGATTGTTATCAGCAAAAATGTTATATATAATATTAATTTCTTCTTCAATTCCCCAATAATTGTTATATTATGCTGCAAAGTTACACATTTTTTCCGTTAAAGCAAAAAAAAATGTAAAATAATGCAAAAAATAATTGGTGGTATGAAAAAAAAAAAGTAACTTTGTCACAGAAACCAGAACAATATAACCATTAAAAACTCGAATAATATGGATGTAGGAGATAGAATCCCCGATGTTCTTGGCATAGACCAAAACGGGAAAGAAATAAGAGCCGGCGATTTCGCAGGAAAAAAGCTGATTTTATACAGTTATCCTAAGGCGAATACAAGTGGATGCACGGCAGAGGCTTGTTCATTACAATCCCACAAACAGGAATTGGAAGCCGCAGGATATAGCATAGTCGGTGTAAGCAAGGACAAGATGGAAACCCAAAAGAAATTTGCGGATACACAAGGACTTGACTTTCCACTGATAGCAGACACGGAAACCACCCTTCTTCAGAAGTTGGGATGCTGGGGCGAGAAGGTCGCTTGCGGCAGAAGGACAATAGGAATCCTAAGAACCACCTACCTTGTTAGCGAACAGGGAATAATAGAAAAGGTGTTTCTGCCAAAAGAAATAAAGACAAAGATTCACGCCGAGCAAATCCTGAAGTGGATAAACGAACGATAGAACACAGGTCAGAAGTCTTCGGATTGAGAAGATTGTTACAATACACAATACCCCAATAGACCTGATACCTTACTATATAGCCTCTGTTAAGAAGAGGTTGCGAGATTTAAAAATTACACATAATATTTCCAAAAACCTTATATTCTATGAAAAAGCTATTTACATTTATATTCGCATCTTTATTTGCAACTAATATATGGGCTGCGAAATCAGCAGGAACTGCGATGTTAGTCTTCCAGTCAGATGGTCAGGCTGTTACAATACAACTTTTGGGCGATGAGGAGTTCTCATGGTACCAGACAGTAGATGGAGCGCTTCTTGTGCGCGAAGGTTCAGAATATTATATTGCCAAGGTAGAGAACGGCAACCTTGTTAGTACCGGTATATTGGCACATGATGAAGATGACCGTACTGAGGCTGAGAATGCTGCCATTGCTGCACAGGACAAGAAGGCTTTCTTAGCACAGGCTGACAATTCTGTTAAGACGAGAAGAAATGCTGTTGCACGTCTGGACAAGAAGAATTTCAGTCCTCACATGGGTGAAATCCATATCCCTATCATTCTTATGAACTATACCGACAAGAGATTCGTTCTTGGTGATGGTGACAAGGAGAAGTTGTACGAGGTATTTGAGGAATACTTTAACGGAGAGACAAGAATCCCTTATACTTCAGAGACAAGATTCATGGGCTATAGCTCTGTTCGTCAGTATTTCATTGACGCAAGCAATGGAAAGTTCACTCCTGTATTCGACCTCTATGGTCCTTACGAGACAGTCAACACTCACGACTATTATGGTAAGGCAAATGGCAAGACCAGTACTTTGCTGAAGGAGGCTGTTGCATGTGCTGATGATGATATTGATTTCTCAAAGTATGACAGCAATAATGATGGTAATGTAGACCTCGTCTATATTCTCTATGCTGGAACAGGTGCAAACCTCAGCGGTAACAGAAATGATGTTTGGCCTGCATGTTGGTATAACAGAACTATCAAAACCAACGAGAATAAGACCGTTAATGTAATTGGTGTTGCAAATGAGCTTGCTGCAAGTAGCTATCTGGGTGAGCCTGTACGTGCCGGTATCGGTGTCTTCTGTCATGAGATGAGTCATGGTCTTGGACTTCCTGATCTTTACTGGACTTTGGGTACTAAGCCTGTAGATGCAGAAGGTAATGTTGATTTCGACAACTGCGGTCCTGAAGACTGGGATCTTATGGATGGTGGTGAGAATCTGTTTAACGGAATGTGGCCTTGTCAATATACTACTTGGGAGCGTGAGTATCTTGGCTGGGAAGATGCAGAGGAAATCGTTGGTGCACAGAGTATTACGCTCGCTCCACGCAATAAGGGTGGAAAGGCTTACAGAATCACAAATCCTGCTGATCCATACGAGTACTACACAATTGAGCACTCTGGCTATGATGAATGGAACTACTACCTGAACAGACAGTATGGCAATGGTATGCTTATCATGCACATCACTTCTTCTCCTCAGGGTTTCAGTATGAATCCTAATAATACCTACGGACATCCATGTGTAACTCTTCTGCCTGCTGATGGTAGAATCTTAGGTTACTATACATATACAGAGAATCCATCAATAACTCTTGGTGACTTCAAGAACAGCTTGAGAGGTGACATTTTCCCTGGTATAAAAGAGGTTACTTCTGTTGAAGCCTTCAATAACTACACAGGCGATGATATGGTGGATGGTTTTGGTATTAAGGATATCGTTCAGAATGAGGATAATACCGTTACTTTCTGGTTCGCTGGAGGTATATATGATCTTCCTGACGGTAAGGAACTTGCAGATTATCCTGCAGAGAGCTTTGGTAAGATTAACTACACTCGCAATATGTCTGTAGATTGGGGTACGGTAGTCGTTCCTTTCGATGTGGACTATGATGCAGCGAACAAGGACTATACACTCTACTATCTCTCAGGAGCTGGTTTTGATGAACTTACATTCCTTGAGTATCCTTCAGGCATTATCCCTGCAGGAACTCCAATGGTAGTGAAGAAGAATCGTGGTGACCAGATTGTTATTAGCGGTAGAAACACAGCGATCAATCCTGTCCTCAATGAGGTCGAGACAATTTCAAACTGGACGATGAAGGGTTCTTACACAATGCAGGAAAATCTTAAGCACATTTATTTCATCGCTCAGAACAAGTTCTGGTGGGCTGAGAATGCTGTTAAGGTAAGTCCTTACAGAGCATGGTTTGATACTACTGATACAAGTTATTCAAGAGGCAAGTCTATGAAGATTTCTCTTAACGATGGTGTCAGCACAGCAATCTATGAACTTACTACCAATACCGTTGAAGAGAATGCAGATATGTATAATCTTCTTGGTCAGAAGGTAAATCCTCGTAGTGGTGATATCTATATCACTAATGGCAAGAAGTACATTAAATAGAGATAAGTATTATAAGAAATATAGAGAGGGGGATGATTGAGTTTTAATGGTTTCAATACAGAAAGAGAGTGAAGAACGGGTTTCTTCACTCTCTAATTATATTGTGTGGTAGGTGATACGAAAGAGCCAGAATGCTTGCTTGAGTTTACTTTATTTGCCAAGGCGGAATGTTACAGGGAGGGTATATTTACATCGTACCTTAGTATTATTTTCTCTTCCAGGTTTCCATTTAGGCATTGATTTGATAACACGTATAGCTTCTTCATCAAGAGATGGGTCAACGGATTTCGCTACTTTTATGTTGGTAATACTACCGTCACGTTCAACAATAAAAGTAACTACCACACGTCCTTCAATGCCTTTTGCCTTGGCTCCCTCTGGATATTTGGTATGCTTTGCAAGGAAATCCATTAATGCTGTCATTCCACCATGATACGATGGCATCTGACTTACGACATCATATACTTTATTGGGATCTGAAGGATCATAATTAGGATTGAAAGATACGCCTGCATCCTCTTCTTCTCGTAATATTCTGATATCCCTTCCTTGGTGGAGATATGTTTCATACACACCTGGTTGTATTCCCCATGTGCCGTAGGCTTTCTTTTCATAGGTGATGGTGTCATTGTCAGAAACGTATTTATATTGAGTTCCTGATTCTTGGAGTTCGTATCTCGTCACATTTGCAGAATTATGCCTTGTTGACAGGTTTACCATAGCACGGAGCTTTGATATTGGCATAGATTTTATTTGTGTATTTTTGATAATGAAAAGGCTTCTGTCATGTTTGAGATAAACTTCTGTTTCTTTTTCGCCATCGTTGAATGTTAGGGTGCGAAGTTCAAGTATGCTATCATTGTAGAAATATCGGTCGTAGCGTGTTGGACCTTGACTGAACTCGCATTTGCACCATTCAGCTTCTCCAAAATTCATACAACTATACCATAGGTCTTTAGTTTTTCGGATATAGATACGTGTCTTGTCATATTTGTATGAACTCTTAACCGCTATGGTGTCACCATAATCCAGAACATAGACGAAAGGCTTTTTTACTGCTTTTCCGCGTCCTTTCATGGTAAGTTCGTCAAATGTCTGGTATTTGATCATATCCTTTGTGTCAAGATTGTCCCAACAGATTCTGTCATTTGTTTTTGAACAGGAATCAGTTTCGGCTTCACACTTGACAGAATTTGTAGAAACAGAATCCTTTTCCTCTGATTTCTCAGCTATAGGTTTATTACCACAAGAACTGAGAATGGAGAGGAAAAGGATTGATATGTAGAGCTTTGTTCTCATATTTATTCAGCGTTCGGGTTTAGGAGTGCAAGGAGTACAAGGACTGACGCTCCTAAAGTCGCTTAAGTAGTACAAGACGATTGTTTTTATCGCTTTGAGTTATAGAGCTAACAATTATCAATTATCAATTGTCTTAGACTATCGTCTTGTACTCCTTGCACTCCTTGTACTCCTTATTACTCCTTAAAGCTATGAAGTTGAGCTTGCGAAACTACATCGTGCGCAATGCAGCAAGCAGTTCTGTATTCTCTGGCTTTGTTCCGATGGTGATTCGGAGGCAGTTCTTACAGAGCGTGATGCGTGTACGGTTACGGACGATGATACCCTTATCTACGAGATAGTCGTATGCCTTCTGTGCATCATCCATCTCCGCAAGGAAGAAGTTTGCATCGGTAGGGTAGATGCGCTTGCACATTGGGAGCTCTGCGAAAGCCGTGAGCATACGACTGCGCTCCTGTAGGAGAAGCTTAACCCATTGCTCAACCTCGAATGTACTGTTCAGACGCTCAAGAGCAGCTTCCTGAGTGAGGCGATTGATGTTGTAAGGATACTTCACCTTATTATAGATATTGATGATATCCTTTGAGGCAAATGCCATACCACAACGTATTGCTGCTGAGCCCCATGCCTTACTGAGTGTCTGGAACACGATGAGGTTAGGGAAACGGTCCAGAAGTTTTGTGATGCTGTCTTCGCGTGAGAAATCGATATATGCTTCATCTACGACTACAAAGCCCTGAAACTTCTCCAGTACATCAAAAATTGCCTTGCGGTTGATGGCATTACCTGTAGGGTTGTTTGGAGAACAGAACCACACAACCTTTGTATTGTCATCGCAAGCAGCAAGAAGTGTTTCTGCCTCAATCTGGAAGTTCTCGTCAAGGAGAACAGGACGGTATTCCACATTGTTGATGTCTGCACATACCTTATACATACCGTATGTTGGTTCGATAGCAACAACATTATCCACCTTTGGCTCACAGAAACAGCGATATACGAGGTCTATAGCCTCGTCAGAACCATTGCCGAGGAATATACATTCCACAGGAATGTTCTTGAGCTGTGAGATACGCTCCTTCACCTGCATCTGAAGAGGGTCAGGGTAGCGGTTGTTAGGATCGTTATATGGATTCTCGTTTGCATCGAGGAATACATGTGCAGCTTTTCCGCTATATTCGTTTCGTGCACTACTATATGGAGCGAGTGACCAGATGTTTGGTCGTGTTAATTCTTGAAGAGATTTCATATTGTTTAAAATCAAATTACTAATTACAAATTATTATGAAATGCACCTTCCGGTGCTGTATTGTTGGATGGAAAGTAAATTAGGAGTAAATAAAATCAGTAAATTATTACTTGAAATTTTCCCAGCGGCGGATGCTGCATGTAATTTACTGAATGTAATTTATTGGCAATTTACTTTCTTTCCAACCTCGCAAACGCTTCTTCCAATCTTTTGCGCTGCGTGGCGAGATTAATGCGGATGAAGTTCTTTCCTGCCTTGCCATAATGAGAACCTGAGTTCACATATATATGGTGGTCATGGAGAAGTTTCTCTGCGAAGGCATCGCCATCCATTCCGCTTGCTGAGACATCCACCCACATAAGGTAGGTGCCTTCGAGAGTGACTGTTTTCCACTCTGGATGATGCTCCGAGAGCCAATGTCGAACATAGTCGTAATTGGCGTAGATGTAATCGTTCAATGCGTTCAGCCATTCCTCACCGCTCTGGGTATAGGCAGCCTGAAGGGCAATGACACCGAATGGATTTACATCGCATACCTCGTTAATATTAATGGCACGATCCACGCGTCGGCGTATGGAATCGTCCTTTACTATGATGTTGGCAATCTGAAGTCCAGCAATATTGAATGCCTTTGAAGGTGACACGCATACGGCACATTGGGCATCGCTTACGGTCATGAAAGGATGATACTTCGGCTTTTCTTCGCCTGTTATTGCTGATAGCTCTGGCGTGCGTGAGAGGGTAGGGTTCACGAATTCACAATGTATCTCGTCTGCGATGATGAAGACACCATTGCGCTTGCATATCTCGCCCATCTTCTGAAGTTCGGATACGCTCCATACACGTCCTGCCGGATTGTGAGGGTTGCAGAGTATGAACACCTTTGTCTTTTCATCGGCACAATGACGCTCAAATGCCTCAAAGTCGATTGTATAGTCGTTGCCAGAGAGCGTGAGAGGTGCTTCTTCCGCAATACATCCATTATTGCGAATGGAAGAGAAGAAACAGTTATATACAGGAGTCTGCACCAATACCTTGTCTCCAGGCTCTGTCATAGCCTTGATGATGGCTGAAATGGCAGGAACAACACCTGATGTGTATATGAACCAGTTGCGCTCTGGTTTCCAGCCATGACGCTTGCCAAACCAGTTTATCGTAGCCTCATAGAATGATTCTGGCACAGCCGTATATCCGAAACAACCATGCTCAAGACGCTTTTTAAGGGCATCCATAACGACTGGGGCTGTCTCGAAGTCCATATCTGCCACCCATAATGGAATGGTGTCTGGATATGGCATCGTATCGTACTTATAGCAGTTTGTGCCACGACGATCTATGGGGGTGTCAAAATTCATCATGTATATCGGCCTCTCCCCCCGCCCTCCCCCGTAGGGAGGGAGCCGATTCGGCAATGGGGGAATTGGTTGAAATTATAAATTACTAATTTGTTTTGTCATTAATTGTTGGGCGCTCCGGCTCCCTCCCTACGGGGGAGGGCGGGGGGAGAGGCCGTTACCTTAGCATCTTTCGGCTCTTTCTGATTTTCATCAAAGATAACCTCACCGCATTTGCCGTTTACGGTGATTGTGCCTGATGAAGGGTTCTTGATGCTTGTCACATTGCCATTGATTGTGGCATTTACGGTAGAGTATTCAAATATGAGGTTGGCATCCTCGCCGAAGGTGCAGTCTTCGAGTGTGAGTCCGTCAACATAGCATAGAAGCTGTTCTCCAGTGAGATGGCAACGCACGAGTCGTATGTTCTTGCCATACCATGCAAGGTATTCGCCATTAAGCTCGCAATCAACAAGCGTCACGTTCTCCGATTCCCAGAAGGCATCCTTTGAGTTGATGACGGCATTATGGATCTCCACGTTCTTCGCATATTGGAAAGAGTAGTTGCCGTCCTGACGGTAGTTTTCTATGCGTATGTCGTGAGAGTGCATGAAGAGATAGTCGGCATTTGCTATTCTAACGTTCTTCAATGTTATATCAGAGCAATCCCAGAATGTCTCTTCCGCATTAGGGAAGTCGGTATTCTCAACATAGATTCCCTTCATTCTACGGAACATCTTCGGTGCTTCAACCTTGCAGTCGGTCATTCGGCAGTCAGAAGAGTACCATAGTGATGAGCGGGCACTTTCGGTGAAGAGGCATTTATGAACGCGGAAGCCTCGTGTCTCCCAAAATACGTACTTGCCTTCGAAGCGGCAATCTTCCGCCTCGATGTTGCTTGACTCCTTTATACTGGATTCTCCGATATGTATCGTGACATTCTCCAGACGGAGGTCGTGTGATGCGTATAGAGGGCGCTCACCTCCAAATTCCTTGTTTGTTATTGTCTGCATAATCAATTCATTCAGTCGACCCCTTTCCTGCCTTTCAGGCATCCTTTCCCCGTGAGGGGCAAGGGAAAAGTTACCTTTTCTCGCTGTTAGGGTTTCCTTTGAAGGATTGTTTCTATCCCCTTGCCCCTCCACGGGGAAAGGGTGCCCAAAGGGCGGGAAAGGGGTCTTCGTCTTTATTTCTTACTTCTGTCCTTTATAAAGGACCATTTCCTTGTGCAAAGTCTTGCGGTGAAGATAATGCCGCGGAAACATAGTTCGATAGCCATTGCAATCCATACACCTCTCAATCCCATGGTAGGAGCGAGTAGGAGGGTGAGCGATACTCTGACTATCCAGATGCTGCCTAAGTTCATAAGCGATGGGATAAGCGTCTTACCAGCTCCTACGAATACCGACATCGCTACTATGGCGGCTGCGAATCCCGGTTCTGCCCATGCTTCTATCCTCAGTATCTCGGTACCTAAGTCTATTACGGACTTGTCAGGACTGATGAGCGACATCATCTCTGGTGCAAATACCCACATGATGAGTCCCATTATCGCCATTATTCCGACACCGAGTGCCATACATATCCATGCGAAGGAGTGCATCAGATTGCGCTTGCTTGCGCCCTTGCTCTGTCCTACGAGTGTTGTCGATGCTTCTGCCACGCCATAGCCCGGCATATAGCATAGGCTCTCAACGTTTATGGCAAAGGAATTGGCAGCTATGGCTATGCTTCCGAGAGGTGCAATAATGCTTGAGATTGTAATCTGCGCCGTGCACATGATACTTCTCTCCAAACCGATAGGTAGGCCGATTCTGCAAGTTTTCTTCAGTATCTTCAGCTTCGGAATGAAATCAAGTCTATCATCCTGACGGAAGTTAAGAAGCTTGTCCTTGAGTGTCATATATCCCACCATGAAGATGACGATAATGGCATATGCCACGAGAGTTCCAAGGGCTGCTCCGTCAGTTCCCATATCCATGCGGTATATGAAAACGTAGTTAAAGAAAACGTCGAGGCAGCACATTATAACCATCAGTATGCTAGGTACTTTGATGTTGCCTGAACATCTCAAACATCCAGCTGCGACATTATTGATTGTCACGAATGGCAGTCCGTATGAGAAGATAGTGAAGTATCGGGTGGCATCGTGGCAAATAACCTCTTGTGCACCAAGCCAATGGGGTAGGTGAGGAGCAATAATGATACCTGACAAACCGAGCAAAGAGGCGAAAATCAGTCCAGAGAAGAGACCTTGCCTTATCACGCTTCGTGCGCCTTTATTGTCGCCCGCACCTATGCGGTGTGCCACCTGTACCGAGAATCCTGAGGCAAATGCACCGGTGAGTCCGCCATATAGCCAGATGGTTGTAGAGACGAGACCTACAGCAGAAGCCTGAGTCGTACTCAGATGCCCGAGCATAGCGGCATCTATCATCTGCATAGCGATTAGAGAGATATGCGCGATGATAGCGGGTATGGCTAAAAGCACAGTGAGACGAAGCTTCTGTTGAAGCGTCATCTCACTGCCTGCCTCTCTGACGAGAGCTAAAAGTTCGTCTTTGGTGTATGCCATCTATTGTAGTTCGGGTTTAGGAGTTCAAGGAGTACAAGGAGTGACGCTCCTAAAGTCGCTTAAGTAGTACAAGACGATAGAATTATCGCTTTGAGCCATAGAGCAAACAATTATCAATTATCAATTTTCAATTGTCTTGACATTCGTCTTGTACTCCTTGTACTCCTTATTACTCCTTAAAACAATTCTTCACACGCAGGCGCATCGCATTTGCATGGGCTTCAAGTTGCTCGTTCTCTGCCATGCACACCACGGCAGGACCGATAGATTTTATTCCTTCCTCTGTCAGATGCTGGAATGTGACCTTGCGATTGTAGGAGTCGAGGTTGACACCATTATATGCAAGGGCATATCCGTGGGTTGGAAGTGTATGGTTCGTTCCGCTGGCATAGTCGCCCGCAGATTCACATGCAAAGTTACCGAGGAACACGCTACCTGCATTGATAACCTTCTCTGCAAGTGCGTCAAAGTCAGATGTAGCGATGATAAGGTGCTCTGGAGCGTATGCATTGCTGAGAGCCATTGCCTCCTCCTTGTCGTGTACGAGTACGAAATTTGAGTTTACGAGTGTCTTCTCCGCAATCTCGTGACGTGGAAGTGCAGCAAGCTGTGTTTCAAGCTCTTTCTCTACCTTATGAATCATATCCTCAGAAGTAGAGATAAGGATAACTTGAGAGTCGATACCGTGCTCTGCCTGTGAGAGAAGGTCGGCTGCAACGAACGCAGCATTACTTGTCTCGTCGGCAATGACGCATACCTCAGAAGGACCGGCAGGCATGTCTATAGCGGCATCATGGAGTGATACCTGCTGCTTTGCTGCCATAACGAACTGGTTGCCCGGACCGAAAATCTTATAAACCTTCGGAACTGACTCCGTGCCGTATGCCATTGCACCGATAGCCTGAACGCCACCAGCCTTGAATATCTTGCTCACACCAGCCACGCGTGCAGCCATGAGGATGGCAGGGTTCACCTTACCCTCACGGTTCGGAGGTGTGCAGAGCACAATCTCCTTGCATCCTGCAATCTTCGCAGGAGTAGCGAGCATGAGTACGGTAGAGAAAAGAGGTGCCGTGCCGCCCGGAATGTAGAGACCTACCTTCTCGATGGCAACGCTCTTCTGCCAGCAAACCACACCAGGAGCAGTCTGAACCTTTGAGCTCTCAAACTTCTGTGACTCATGGAACTTCGCAATATTCTTATGCGCAAGAATGAGAGCATCCTTGAGATCCTGAGACACGAGAGCCTCGGCCTCGTCAATCTCTTCCTCTGTTACTGCGAGGGATGAGAGCTGTACGTGGTCGAACTTCTCTTCATAGGCAATGACTGCCTTGTCACCGTTTTCCTTAACGTCAGCGAGTACTGAGGCAACGGTGGCATTGAGCTGAGAGACATCGAGGTGCGGACGCTCGATAATCTGCTTTATCTGTTCCTGTGAGGGATATTTAATGAAATTCATCTTCTTTATTTACAATTTACCATGTACAATGTACAATTTCTATTTAAGCATAGTTTCATTTACAATTTATTTTTCGCATGGCTCATCAAGCTAAAGCAAGTTCCCATGTACAATGTACAATTTCCATTTTTTTATTTTGAGCAAAGCCTTTACTGCGCCAGCTAAATAGTACATTGTAAATGGTCCATTGTACATGCCATTGCTGCGCCAGCTAAATAGTAAATTGTAAATGGTCAATTGTACATGCCATTGCTGCGCCAGCTAAATAGTAAATTGTAAATGGTCAATTGTACATGCCATTGCTGCGCCAGCTAAATAGTAAATTGTAAATGGTACATTGTACATGTTTACAGTATCATCTTCTCAATCGGAGTAACGAGGATGCCCTGTGCACCAAGTTCCTTGAGCTTGCCGATGATCTCCCAGAAAACCTTCTGACCGATAACGGCATGAACTGAGCACCACTCCTCGTCAGCGAGAGGGATGATTGTTGGGCTCTTGAGACCAGGGAGAACAGCGATGATGTCCTTAAGCTTTGACTTAGGAGCGTTCATGCGAACATACTTCTGACCTTCTGCGCTCTTCACAGCCTCGAAACGGAAGAGCATCTCATTGAGCACCTCACGCTTCTCTTCTGAGAGATGCTTGTTAGCGATGAGAAGTGCCTCGCTCTCTGTAACAACCTCAACCTCAGCGAGATTGTTGCTTACGAGTGTAGAACCACTTGAAACGATGTCGAAGATAGCATCTGCAAGTCCGATGCCAGGAGCAATCTCCACGCTACCTGTGATTACGTGAATCTCTGCATTGATACCCTTCTCAGCAAGGAAACGGCGGAGGATGCCTGGGTATGAAGTTGCAATCTTCTTGCCGTTGAACCAGTCAAGACCTGTGTATTCAATAGCCTTTGGAATAGCGAGGGAAAGACGGCACTTAGAGAAACCGAGACGGCTTACCACCTCTGCGTCCTCGTTGCGCTCAAGATATTCATTCTCACCTACGATACCGATGTCGGCAACGCCCATAGCAACGCTCTGTGGGATATCATCATCACGGAGATAAAGAACTTCGAGTGGAAAGTTTCCTGATTTTGCAAGCAGAACGCGCTTGCTTGAGCTAACCTTTATGTCTGCCTCAGTGAGGAGATCAATACAATCTTCAAAAAGACGTCCTTTGGACTGTAATGCTATACGTAACATGTTTTATTTTTGTTATAATTTCTATTTCTGTTTTTGGTGATGGAGAATGGTGGTAAATGTTAGTGAAGCTCTAACCACTACACTCTAACCGCTAAACTCCATAATTAGACTGCAAAGTTACAAAAAATAATCCGAAAAATGTAAAGAAATCCCGAAAAAAGCGAAAAATAAGGAGATAAACGGATAAAACTTCATATTTTCATTTTCAATTCTTATGTTGGGTGTCTGTAAAAAATACTAAACCACTAAACCATTAAACCAAAATGCATTTGCAATAAACAAGTTTGAAATTGAAAAAATCAGTTGAAAAGCAAAAACACGAAAAAACAATGTGTTTCTTTTGGAAATACATTTATTTTTCATAAATTTGCAACGAGTTTTTCAATATTATTGTTTAACCATTGTGGCGTCAACACGTAAAATTCGGCTTTTATTTATTCAATATGGAAAAGACCAAAGTATCATACCTTGATCCTAAGAGGGTCTTGGTAAAAACACCGCAAGGTGATTCGTTCATTATCGGATTTGAATCGGCAATGAACTATGCATGGGAGGAACAGGCTAATGTTCCATTCTCTGATTTTCTCGGTTCTCTCTTTGATAAATTTTATAAGGGAGATGGTAATGTTGTCATGGGTGAGATTACTCGACAACTCATGATAAATGGTTTCAGCCCAGTTTTTTCATTTCAACGTGATCCAATTCAAAATCGCGTAATCATTGGAGACAGAATCCGTGAATTACGCGAGAAAAAAGGAATGGATATGGCAACTTTGGCTTTTAAGTCTGCTATTATGTTTAGCACCTTGAGACGAATTGAGCAAGGAAAGTTTGCACCGGACCTTGATGTGCTTACAAAAATAGCGCAAGGTTTGGGGATGAAAATAGACTTTGTTGAACTTGAAACCGATGAAAACCATGAAAGCATATCTGACATACGCTCTTAATAAAGAGGGTGACTTAGTACATATTGATGGTGTGCCTAATGGCAATGAGTGCGAGTGCTTTTGTCCTCATTGCAAGAGTGAGCTATGCGCTAAAAACGAAGGTGTATATAAAGTGCATCATTTCGCTCATCTAAATGGTGCAGATTGTGTCGGTGCAATTGAATCTGCATTGCATAAGATGGCAAAAGATGTTATGAAAGAAACTCTTTGCATTCAATTGCCAGACAGATTTGATGGTAGCCGTGGAGAACTGCTAAAACTTGACCGAGTTGAAGTTGAGTTTTACGACAAGGAAACAAACCTTCGTCCTGATTGTGTCGGCTATTATGGTGATAAGTTTATCTGGATAGAGTTTAAGCGCGCACATGCCGTTGATACCAAGAAAAAGGGAAAGATAATCTCTGCAAAGATTGATTGTGTTGAACTTGACATCAATGAGTGTGAACTTAATCCTGATGCTGTTCGCAAATTCATAACGGAAGAAACAAGAAATCGAATTTGGATTAGGGATACAAACAATGACTCAACACGAAAATATAGTCCAAATAGTAACAATAGTAATGGTAATTTTGATTATGATTGTAATTATTATTATGATGATTATGATTATGATGATTATGATTACTACACCAAATGGCGTTCCTATGCGAAGGATGAAAATGGAACATTAGTTAATCTCAATAATGATGAGGTTAATATGAATGAGCATAAATATTATTGTCTTGCATGTGGTCGGGAACTTACCATCGATGTAAATCGACATGGTAAATATTACTTTGTCCCTTTAGAAGGTAAAGTCTTATGTGATGCTGATCTGTATTTGCGTGAGGCTGCAAAAGAAATCATTTGGCATAAATTTACAACATCAGACAAATTTGAAATCATGGTTCCGCAGCATATAAGCTGTAAGAAAAAAGACACATGTGACCTATACGATTCCGAAAGATGCCAAAAAAGGGAGAAAATAAAATACGATTTAAAAACAAAAGGGTATAATGAATGTCTGAAAAATGTCAAACTACAAGATGCAAAGTATAAGTGCGATCTTATTATAAAACATGCTGAAAACGAAAAGAATGACATTATAATCAACATTGAGACTGAAGATTGTCATGTTGTAATTGACAGGAATGATTATAGAATCATAAATATTGATGTTGAGGACATTAATCTTGAGGATTTACAGAAATTTCCAATAGGATACGAACAAACATCCCAAATAGAAGATGAACAAATAGGATATGAACAAATATCCCCAATAAGATATGAACCAACAAAATTCCTAAACTTTAAAAAGGATGCCAAAGTTGTTTCTACAATTAAATCTGATATGTCTAGATTTCAACTTTTATCAAGCGGGAAAAGTTTTGTAGATAAGGTTTCATGTCAAAATATTGAAAAACGAAACAAAAAGACGGTTCTTGAGTATTTCTTTGTTCATGATATTGATAGTCTTGCGGTAAGATTATATTCTCTTTTGAAATGCTATGAAGAAGGTCGGAAAGCATGTTTCTGTTCGATATGTTACTTTTTATCACCTGATTATATATGTAGGCGCTATAAAACGAAGGGAACACCGCGTTTCCCATTAAAAGAAAAAGAACCTCGTGTTGATTGTCCTTACTTCGGTCTTGACAGGAATATAATAAATATGATTAATTATCATTATGGTGATATACAAGTCATCGAAAATATAATCAAATAACGTTCTCTTGTATCATAAAAAAAAACGGCATTACATTAGTGTGATGCCGTTTAATTTTTCATTCAGATTGGAACTTTATCCTACATGGAAGCCGAGTGCAGAAAGCACGGCTGTGAGTGTGGTGAGAGCAATGTTAATGATTACCGACCACTTGTTTTTTGTTTCGTTTGTCATTGTTATTTCCTCCGAATAAGGTTTACATAATTATCGATACCAAGAAATGTAGCCGTAAGCGTAAGCAACTGAGCTACAAAGATTAGAACGCTGCTGTCAATCACCCCCATAGGGGGTATTATCAATCCTGCCACTCCAAAACCGATAGCGCAAATGAAACTTGCGAGTGCAATCTTCGTTTTCATAGTTATGTGAGTTTAGAGGTTACTATCTAAAAGCCCCTCCCCCTCGGGGGAGAAGGAGGGGGGCCGTTTCTTAGAGACCACCGCCTCCACCTTCGTCACCACCTCCGCTTTCGCCACCTGAAACTGGAGCGTTAGCGTTGCCATCTGGCACGAGGAAGGACTCGATGCCAGAGCCGTAGCTGCTCTTTGAGAGGGTGTAGGCATTTTCGCCCTGATAGTCGGCCTCCTTCGTGTTGGCAACAAGAAGGTCCTGAGAGCTGACGAGGGTCTTGCCGTCTGCCTTGCGAGTGTGAACCCAAGTGTAGGCGCAATCGCCATCGCTGCCTGAGTGGCCGAGGTTGCCATCAACAGCCTTGAAGCCTGTAGAGCCGCCTGTCACGTCGGCGAGCTTGTCCTCATTTGCTGCATCGAGGATGACCTTTGCTGCTGAGAACTGACAGTAAGGAATCTCGGTGTTCGCATTTACAAGCTGCTTGACAAGGAAGAACGAAATCTGATCGCCATACTTGTAGTCGGGGTTGTTGTTCACGACTGCTGCGGAGAAATCGGCAACGGTGGTGTTTGCACCAATGCTGAGACCACCCAGACGAATGTCTGTCTTGCCGTTCTGACCAGAGCCAGAGACCACGATTGCAGGGAGCGAACCCTGTGAAATCTGATAGGCAGTAGCGATGCAAGCACCACCTGCAACAGCCTGTTTGGTGAGGTAGATAGGCGTGCGCTGCATGTTCACCTTGACGAACATATTGTAGTCCGAGAGGTTCTTAGGCTTGTTCTCAAAGCCATAGTTGAGCAGCGGACGGATGCCTTTGTACATCGCGATGATGTTGCCCCACTTTGTGCGGGTCTGCATCTGCGCATTGGTGCGAGGGTTGCGGACCTGAGTGACCTTCTCTGAAACGATTGTTTCGCCACTACGCAGCTTGAATGTAACATTTCCTGCTGAGCCTGAAATCTTACTGATAATACCTGTTAGTTTACCCATAAAAGCCCCCCTCTAACTCCCCCGAGTGGGAGAATTTTTATATAGCATTAGAGCCATAACCGCCAAGGGGTAGTGCGGGTTTTAATTGTTAATAATGAGTTGCTTACGCCATTTAGAAAAACCAATTAAAACAAAAGAAAACAAGATAAAACATTTGTTTTTATATGTTTTTATTGGTTTTGTTCTGTTTTTTTAGAAGGCGACAGCAAGTTAATAATGAAGTTAATAAATCATAGGCTTGAAGCCTTTTTGTTTGAATGCCGTTTGCCTTCCCCTTGATTGCCCAATAGCCTGCAGTACTATCTTCAATCCCTCCCCCTCGGGGGAGTTGGAGGGGGGCCGTAGGGAACGGACTTGAAACGGACTTGAAACGAAGGAGAATCGGACTTGCACCTTATATATGTGCGAGGCGATTTTTTGTTTCTTGATGCAAAGTTACTTATATGCTTTGAGAACTGCAATATTTTTTTTACTTTTTTGCGTGTTAATTGTATTTAATCTTTTGTTATTTCTCGATATATCAGATAGTTACGTGCACTTTATTGGGGCACAACGGATTGTTTTTTTCTTGATTGGGGTTAATGGTTTAGTGGTTTAGTGGTTTAGTTTTCTGCACATATACCCTTGTTTTTTCGCACTTCTATTTCAATAATAATACATAATAAATATTTATTATGTATTATTATTGAGGCTGAAAGCAAAATATATGGTGTGTATAAAAATACTAAACCACTAAACCATTAAACCATAGATGAATGTTAAAGATGTTAATGAATGTATGAGAGTGTGTGTGTCTTGTTAATTTTGCGTATATTTGCAATCGTGCATTTTTGCGCAATTACCTAAATTAACGTCAGTTCGACGAAATTCTATATAAACGCACCGCTGGTGCTAAACTGACAATAATTACCAATCTTACCAATCTTTTACCAACAAATTTATTTTGATAAGATTATAACTGATGGATTAAGATTGTGAAGATTGGTAATTATTGTCAGTTAAAAACAGCTTGCTGTTTGCCATATAGGAATTCTTCGCTGAAGTTCATCAAGCTATGCAAGTCATCGAACGCACGTTAAATTAAAACTTAAACATAACAAATCATAAATCTTAAACTGAACTAAGAAAACCTTACGAAAACACGTGCTCTGTTCGTAGGGCTGAGTGCGCACGTTCTAAGTTCTTTTACCCCAAGAACTTATGAACAAGCAGAAATTTTACAAGGTAAGTGCGGATACAGAGATATCCGTGCTTAAAGCCCTATTGAGGGAGGGGAGGCTCTATGCTTCTTCTTCAAGTGAGGAACTTGCAATTTCGGAAGCAATTCAGATGTTGTGCAACATTCATTCTGTTGTCTCGCCTGAATATGAGGCGAACATTGGGAAGATGCTGAAGGCCATTTTTTCAATACCGACAATCAAGAAAAGAATGTTGTATAAAAAAGGCAAGGTTGCAGGTACAACAAACTTTGCAACCGTTGCAATGATTCTAAAGTATATGCAGAGTAGATGTGTGTTTCTCTGCAATTTCAGCGACCTGTTGCGTGAGATATTCGGGAATGATAATCTGAAAACATATACAAATAAGTCTTATTATATGCTTTCAGATGATGAAGAGAGGCAAATCAAGGCTTATTTGTTAAATTTTTCATCCCATATGCACAAGTAGATATAAAACGCTTATATCTACCGACACCCCCCTTAACTTTGCACTCGAAAGATTGAAACGCGCACCGGCTTGCAGCCGACGTTCGCTATCTTTCGAGCGCGAGGTGCAAAGCACGTTGTCACTCGAAAGATTGAAACGCGCACGTTGTCACTCGAACAATTATTAAAATCACAAAATATGAAAGTAGAATACAAAGACAATGTTTCACCAGAAGTTTACGAATTTGTAGGTGATTTATCTCGTGGGGAGTATAA
>CAMJKP010000034.1 GCA_946406435.1 uncultured Prevotellaceae bacterium
TTCAAGGTAAAGGGAATCTATCGTGGATATGACGGTCTTATCAATGGTGAGATGAAGGATTTCACCACGGAGAATGTGAGCGGTATCATTACTCTTGGTGGTACTATTCTCAAGACTGCCCGCTCAAAGGAATTTATGACAATGGAGGGAATGCAGAAGGCATACGACCAGATCAAGGCTAACGGCGTTGATGCTCTTATCGTATGCGGTGGTAATGGCTCTTTGACTGGTGCCATGAACTTTGCTAACGAGTTCGACGTGCCATGTATCGGACTTCCTGGCACTATCGACAATGACCTCTATGGAACAGATTCAACAATCGGATATGATACAACGATGAATACCATCATGGAGTGTGTTGACCGCATCCGCGACACCGCACAGAGCCATGAGCGTATCTTCTTCATCGAGGTAATGGGACGTGACGCTGGCTTCCTTGCACAGAATTCAGCCATCGCCTGTGGTGCTGAGGCTGCCATCATCCCAGAGGAGGCAACCGATGAGGACCAGTTGGCAGAATTCATGAAGCGTGGTATTCGTAAGTCAAAGAAGTCATGTATCGTTATCGTGTCAGAGTCACCTAAGTGCGGTGCCCTCTACTATGCAGAGCGTGTCAAGAACGAGTTCCCTGGCTATGATGTGCGCGTGTCAATCCTCGGACACCTCCAGCGTGGCGGTAGTCCTACAGCCCGCGACCGAATACTCGCAAGCCGTACAGGCGTTGGCGCTATCGAGGCTCTCAAGCAGGGTCAGCGTAATGTCATGGTCGGCATCAAGAACAACGAGGTGGTATATGTTCCATTCTCTGAGGCTATCCGTTCCGACAAGCCATTCGACAAGAAGCTCATCAAGGTTCTCGAAGAGCTGAGCATCTAATCCGCGTGTGTGTTATATAAAAATAATATGAAAGAATGAAAGTAAGAAAGATTTCCTCTTTCTTACTTTCTTTTTTTATGCCCTCTATGTATAGAACGCAAAGCCGCTAAGTCGCAAAGTGTTTTATCAGAACACAGATAACACAGATTAAAGGGATTTTTTTCGCAAGGCTCAACAAGCTACGCAAGTCTCGCTTACGCTCGGGATTAATATCCCTAAAATCCCGAATATCTGTGGTCTAAAGAGTTAAAATTAATGCGAAATTAATGTGACATTGGTGGTCATTAATGTTTCCTCACGGAGTGAGACATATAATATCGCATTAATACCACATTAATACCGCATTAATTTCAATTTCAAGCACCGTAAGGTGCGAATTCCGTTCCTTTCGTGCTTTCCGTGTTCAAATTATAAATTATTCTCTGCGTCTTAACGCCTCTGCGTTCCAAATCATATATTTAGCACCGCAAGGTGCGAATTTATTTCAGGTATTCGAGCAAATCAAAGCTCCCAGCCTCTTCTGTGATATTGAGAGAGGGTACATGCTCCACCATCCTTGTCTTGCCGGTTGCCTTATCTACATGAAAATACACGAAAGCACCAGTATAGCTGCGGAAATTCACCTGATACTCCGTTTCCGTCTCTTCGCCCATCTCAACATACATAATGGAAGGATTCTCCTTTGCCACGCTCCAGTCATACGACTTATGGCAGTAGTGGTTCACGCCCTCAAATGCCATCTCCTTCGTAATCTGATGCTTCATGACAATGGTACTGTCCTTGCCCTCCGACTGCTCCGACGCAGCATCTCTTACCGTGTCCTGCGCCTCCGTTTCAGCCTTCTGGCTTTGCGCTAACTCCGATTTCGCATTCTCCTTGCATGAGGCAAAGAATACGCATAGCAATAATAGCAATATTATTTTTGTTCTCATTGTTCAAGTTGTTGATTAGTATTATATATCCCCATTTGGGAAATGGAAGTCCGATATAGGGAACGGACTTGAAGTGGATTTGAATCGGACTTGAAGCGAAGGAGAAGCTAACCTTCATCCTTCGTCCTTCACTTATCTGGTTGCAAAGATACTACGATATTTTCATATAAAAAAATCCACGAACAACTTTTTTCACTTTCTGCATTCCTTTTTATAATAGGTGGGTGCATATCTGGACCAATATGTTCGTCTTTTGACGGGGTTGGGATGTTGGTGGGCGATAGATGTTACATATTGATATATTTATAAATGAAAAAGGAACATGGAATTAGCAAAATGCTTGTTTGTGAGAAAAAATGTAAAAAAAATACAAGAAAAATTTTTATTATTGAAAAGTTTTTATTAAGTTTGCACTCGTGAACGTTAAAAAACGTGCTCCAGCCTTTGGAGGCTGACATGCACTTTTCACTTCGTGCGAATAATTATTTGCACTCGTGAACGTTAAAAAACGTGCTCCAGACCATGAGTACAGAGTTCACTTTCCATTTCTGCGAACCTTAGTTTGCGTAGGGAAACCTTGTAAACAATTGGGAAACCTAGAAAACATTGGGAAACCTAGTAAATAACTAGTCAGTAAGTTGACAAAAAACTTTTGCCACCTAAATTAAGATTAACTCTAAAAACTAAAATAATATGTCACAAATTATTGGTCACATATCCCAGATCATCGGTCCTGTTATCGACGTTTATTTCGATACCAAGGGACTTGACGCTGAGAAAGTGCTGCCTAGAATTCATGATGCACTTATCGTAAAACGTGCTGATGGACGTGATCTCATTATTGAGGTTCAGCAGCATATTGGTGAGGATACCGTGCGTACCGTTGCTATGGATAATACCGATGGCCTTCAGAGAGGACTTGAGGTTGTCCCAACCGGTGCTCCTATCTCTATGCCTTCAGGCGATCAGATCAAGGGTCGTATGCTCAACGTTATCGGTCAGCCTATTGACGGCATGAAGCAGCTCGGTCAGGAGAACAAGTATCCTATTCACCGTGAGGCTCCTAAGTATGAAGAACTCTCTACCTCTAAGGAGATGCTCGCAACAGGTATCAAGGTCATCGACCTTCTGGAGCCTTACCTTAAGGGTGGTAAGATTGGTTTGTTCGGTGGTGCCGGTGTTGGTAAGACCGTGCTTATCATGGAGCTTATCAATAATATTGCAAAGGGACACAACGGCTACTCTGTATTCGCTGGTGTAGGTGAGCGTACTCGTGAGGGTAACGACCTTATCCGTGAGATGATTGAGTCAGGCGTTATTAAATACGGTGAGAAGTTCAAGGAGGCTATGGCAGAAGGTAAGTGGGACTTGTCACTCGTTGACCCTGAGGAACTTAAGAAATCACAGGCTACGCTTGTTTACGGTCAGATGAATGAGCCACCTGGCGCACGTGCTTCAGTTGCTCTCTCAGGTCTTACCGTTGCTGAGGAGTTCCGTGATCAGGGTGGTGACATCCTCTTCTTCATCGATAACATCTTCCGTTTCACTCAGGCAGGTTCTGAGGTATCGGCTCTTCTCGGCCGTATGCCATCAGCCGTAGGTTATCAGCCAACGCTTGCTTCTGAGATGGGTGCTATGCAGGAGCGTATCACATCAACAAAGACAGGTTCTATCACATCAGTACAGGCTGTTTATGTGCCTGCCGATGACTTGACCGACCCTGCTCCAGCTACTACCTTCACTCACCTTGATGCTACAACGGAGCTTTCACGTAACATCGCACAGCTCGGTATCTATCCTGCTGTGGACCCACTTGGCTCTACATCACGTATCCTTGACCCATTGGTTGTAGGTAAGGAGCACTATGAGTGCGCTCAGCGTGTGAAGCAGATTCTTCAGAAGTATAAGGAGCTTCAGGACATCATCGCCATCCTCGGTATGGATGAGCTCTCAGATGAGGATAAGCTTACTGTGAACCGCGCTCGTCGCGTACAGCGTTTCCTCTCTCAGCCATTCACGGTTGCAGAGCAGTTCACCGGTGTTAAGGGTGAGATGGTTAGCATCGAAGATACTATCAAGGGCTTCAACATGATCCTCAACGGTGAGCTTGACGACCTGCCAGAGCAGGCATTCCTCAACGTGGGTACTATCGAGCAGGCTATAGAGAAGGGTAAGAAGCTTCTTGAGCAGGCTAAGGGATAAATGTTATTTACTATTTACCCATTTACTATTTACTATTTATGGACTATTTTGTTGATTTACTATTTTGCGTCAATCACAAATCGTAAATGCCCATCGCTAATAGGAAAATAGTAAATAAATAGTAGATAGTAAATAGTAAAATAGTAAATAAAAGGTTATGTTAAAATTAAAGATCGTTTCACCTGAGAAGATACAGTTTGACGGCGAGGTGGAGAGCGTCCTTGTTCCTGGAACGTTGGGACAGTTCGAGATTCTTCAGAATCACGCGCCTATCATATCTTCGCTGAATAAGGGAGTTGTTACCTATGAGACTGGTCAGGGAAAGATAAACCTTGATATCATCGGGGGCTTTGTCTCTGTGAATCAGAATCAGGTAAACCTCTGTGTGGAATTGTAACAGTAAGGAAATGCCAGAGACAGAAATTAAGAAGCAAGCCAGTCGGCACATGCTGATATGCCTGTTAGTCATCTGCGTGATAAGGGGCATAACGATGGTGATAACGAAGAACCATCTGCTTGACGAAAGTCTGTTGCACGACAAAGCTTGTAGCATAGCGGCTGTCTTCTCAGTATTTGAATTAGTTGCCCTGACGATGCTCTGGAAGTGGGTTGCCACAAAGCATCTTGACTTCCTCGCCACGTTCCATACGGCAAGTTCCGGCTTCCGTATGTTTCTGGTACTGGTGTTCCTCGGTGTTGTCTATGCCGTAGTGGGCAGGGATGCAATGGCACCTTGGGTAATCGCCTTCATGGTCAACTACTTCGTACTGTTGATTCTTCACTCCATCTTCTTCACCAAGATGGTACACAAACTCTTCAAGTAATATGGTTGGGATGCCCTCCCAATCTTAAAAACGTAAAATAATGAAACACATTAAGTCGATACTCCTCTTGCTGATGGTAGCATTGCTTCCTCTGTCAGCCTTCGCCTCTGAAGAGAAGAAGGAGGGCGGTGAGAGCATAGACATCCCTGAGATTGTGCTTGAGCATCTGGCTGATGCTTACGAGTGGCATATCTGTTCGTATGAGGGTAAGCACTTGAGTATTCCATTGCCTATTATCGTGAGAAGCGGTGCAACGGGTGAGTGGTCGTTCTGTACGGAGCATTCACTTCCTGACAACTTCTTCTTCAATCACGAGAAGCATGGCAAGATATACGAGAAGATGCCTGACGGTACTGTGGAGCGTCCTTTGGATCTCTCAATCACAAAGAGCGTGGCACAGATTTGGATTGTCGTGGCTATCCTTATCACTATCTTCCTCTCATGCGCTCGCTGGTATAAGAACCACGATAGCAAGCAGGAGGCTCCGAGTGGCTTTGTAGGATGCGTGGAGATGCTCGTAATGATAATCCATGACGACGTGGTAAAGGCTCTCGTTGGTGAGAAGTACTACCGTCGCTATGCTCCTTATCTCCTGACTGTGTTCTTCTTCATCTTTACCACCAACCTCGTGGGATTGCTCCCAATCTTCCCTGGTGGCGGTAACGTGACGGGTAACATCAACATCACGTTCTTCCTTGCCATCTGTACGATGATTGCCGTTAACTTCAACGGTAACAAGGAGTACTGGAAGGAGATATTCTGGCCAGAGGTTCCATTGTTCCTGAAGGCTTATCCAGCACCTCTGATTCCTGTGATTGAGGTTGTAGGTATCTTCACAAAGCCGTTTGCCTTGATGGTCCGTCTCTTTGCCAACATGATGGCTGGTCATGCGGTGATACTTTCGTTCACCTGTATCATCTTCCTCGGTTGGTCAATGGGTACAGCCTACGGTATAGGTCTCAACCTGTTCAGCGGACTGATGCTTCTGTTCATGAATCTCGTTGAGGTGCTTGTGGCATTCGTTCAGGCATACGTATTCACTCTTCTCTCTGCCGTGTTCATCGGACTCTCACGCCCAGAGCATCACGCAGCGGAAGAGTAGATAAGGTTAGAAGGTTAGAGGTTAGAAGGTTAGAGGTCTGTCCGCTGTGGCATTACGACCTAAAACCTGAAAAACTAAGAACCTGAAAAAGAAAAAACAAAGTGCCGTGCTAATGTTTGGCATGGCCGAAAATAGAAATAATAAATAAAAATAACTAA
Organism: uncultured Prevotellaceae bacterium; assembly: GCA_946406435.1. Classification (GTDB taxonomy): domain Bacteria; phylum Bacteroidota; class Bacteroidia; order Bacteroidales; family Bacteroidaceae; genus Prevotella. The sequence continues at coordinate 6,095 of CAMJKP010000034.1, forward strand.
TAACTTTAAACATTTTAAAATTATGATTTCATCACTTCTTTTAGACGGAATCGCAGCTATGGGTTGCGGTCTTGGTGCAGGTCTTGCTACTATCGGTGCAGGTTTGGGTATTGGTAAAATTGGTGGCAACGCTATGGATGCTATTGCTCGTCAGCCAGAGGCTTCAAGTAAGATTATGACAAACATGATCCTTACAGCTGCTTTCGTTGAGGGTGTTGCTCTCTTCGCTGTTGTTGCCTGCGCATTCCTTATTAAGTAAACTATTAGGTTTAAAGGTGGTTTCGGCCGTTTTTCATGGCCTTCTAACCTTACAACCTTTATAAAACCATTAGCAAATGGAGAATCTCCCATCAATATTAACTCCCGATCTTGGACTACTGTTCTGGATGCTTCTTGCATTCCTTGTAGTGTTCGGTGTGCTTGCTAAGTTCGGATTCCCTGCCATCGTAGGCATGGTTGAAGAGCGTAAGAAGTTCATCGATGAGAGTCTCAAGAATGCCCATGAGGCAGCTGAGAGGCTCGCTAACATACAGCAGGAAAGCGAAGCTATGGTACAGCAGGCACGTGAGCAGCAGTCGGCTATCATTAAGGATGCCGGTGCTGTGCGTGATGCCATTATCGCGGAAGCTCAGAATAAAGCCAAGGCAGAGGCTGCGCGCATCATGGAGGAAGCACAACTCCAGATTGAGCGTGAGAAGCAGTCTGCTATCCGCGATATTCGAGCTCAGGTTGCCCAGCTCTCTGTTCAGATTGCTGAGAAGGTGGTACGTACCAACCTCTCAAGCGATGCTCAGCAGATGCAGCTCATCGACCGTATGCTGGATGAGGTTCAAGTGGAAAATAAATAACGTATAAGGGTAAATCGATATGAATACTGGTGTAATTTCAGTTCGCTATGCTCGTGCTCTTCTGAAGAGCGCTGACCAACAGGCGGTGAAGGACGCTGTGTATGCTGACATGCAGAACATCGCCCAGAGCTACCTCGACGTGCGCCAGCTGAGAACAGCCATCGACAATCCCATGCTGCCAAAGGAGAAGAAGGAGCAGATCCTTCTTGCTGCCTGCGGTGGTAATCCTTCGGAGCATACAAAGAAGTTCATCAATCTTGTGCTTCAGGAGGGTAGGGAGAACCTTATGCAGTTTATGGCCAATTCCTTTGTCACACTCTACCGCCAGGAGAAGAATATGGTCTCTGGCCGTCTCATCACCGCCGTGCCTGTCTCAGAGGACATACGCACGAAGATGCAGCAGATGGTTGAGAAGCGTACTCAGGCAAACGTGGAGTTCCAGACAGAGGTGAACCCGGACATCATCGGTGGCTTCATACTCGAGTATGATACCTATCGCATGGATGTCAGCGTACAGTCGCAGTTGCGTACTATTCTTAAGCAGTTAGGCTAATGCCCGGCTGTAATTAGTAAACTTGTAACTTTGTAAATACGAATAATGGACAAAATAAAACCAAGCGAAGTGTCTGAGGTGCTTCTTCAGCAACTGCAGGGTATCAGCCAAGGTCAGAATTTTGACGAGGTGGGTACCGTACTGACGGTGAGCGATGGTGTTGCTCGTATCTATGGCTTGCGTCATGCGCAGGCAAACGAACTTCTTGAGTTCGAGAACGGCACTATGGCTATCGTGATGAACTTGGAGGAAGACAACGTAGGTTGTGTGCTTCTGGGTCCTACAAGCGGTATCAAGGAAGGTCAGACAGTGAAGCGTACCAATCGTATTGCTTCTATTCGCGTCAACGACAATATGCTCGGCCGTGTCATCAATCCTATCGGCCAGCCTATTGATGGTGGTGGTGCTATCGACCTTGCTGACGCATACGAGATGCCACTCGACCGTAAGGCTCCGGGTGTAATCTACCGTCAGCCGGTTAAGCAGCCATTGCAGACTGGTATCAAGGCTGTTGACTCAATGATTCCTATCGGTCGTGGTCAGCGTGAGCTTATCATCGGTGACCGTCAGACAGGTAAGACGGCTATCGCCATTGATACTATCATCAACCAGAAGTCTTTCTATGAGGCTGGACAGCCTGTTTACTGTATCTATGTTGCCATCGGTCAGAAGGCATCTACAGTAGCAGCTCTCGTTCAGAACCTCAAGGAGCGCGGTGCTCTTCCATACACAATCATCGTGGCTGCTACGGCAAGTGATCCTGCTGCTATGCAGTATTATGCACCATTCGCAGGTGCTGCTATCGGTGAGTATTTCCGTGACCGTGGTGAGCATGCCCTCGTTATCTACGACGACCTCTCAAAGCAGGCTGTTGCATATCGTGAGGTATCTCTTATCCTCCGTCGTCCTTCTGGACGTGAGGCTTACCCTGGTGACGTGTTCTATCTCCACTCTCGTCTTCTCGAGCGTGCTGCTAAGATTAACGAGCAGCAGGAGGTGGCAGAGCAGATGAACGACCTTCCAGAGTGTCTGAAGGGTAAGGTAAAGGGTGGTGGCTCTCTCACGGCTCTTCCTATCATCGAGACACAGGCAGGTGACGTATCAGCATACATCCCAACAAACGTAATCTCTATTACTGACGGACAGATCTATCTGGAGTCAGACCTCTTCAACCAGGGCTTCCGTCCAGCTATCAACGTAGGTATCTCAGTATCTCGTGTGGGTGGTTCTGCTCAGATCAAGTCAATGAAGAAGGTGGCAGGTACCCTGAAGATTGACCAGGCTCAGTATCGTGAGCTTGAGAGCTTCTCTAAGTTCTCAAGTGATATGGATGCCGTTACTGCCATGACTCTTGACCGTGGACGTAAGAACAACCAGTTGCTTATCCAGCCTCAGTATTCTCCAATGCCAGTAGGCGAGCAGATTGCAATCCTGTATTGCGGTACTCATGGCTTGATGGCTTCTGTTCCTGTAGATAAGGTTCGTGAGTGTCAGGACAGCTTCCTGGAGGTAATGCGCACAAGTCATGCGGATGTTATCGACCTCCTCGGCAGTGGTAAGATTGACGATAGCGCAACTGCAACTATCGAGAAGGTAATGGCTGATGTATCAGGTCAGTACGCTAAATAATTATTAATTGGTAATTAATTTTTGATTATTATTCGCTGAAGCTCATCAGGCTAAAGCAAGTCATTATTAATTATTCATTATTAATTCTTAATTAAGAATATGCCGTCATTAAAAGAAATTAAAAATCGTATAGCATCAGTTCAGAGCACCCGTAAGATTACGAGTGCGATGAAGATGGTGGCATCGAGCAAGCTACATCACGCGCAGGTGATGATTGAGAATATGCTCCCTTATGAGAATATGCTGGAGACTATCCTCAAGACCTACCTTGCTGCTGATTTGGATGCTCAGGGCGCTCTGACGCAGAAGCGAGAGGTGAAGAAGGTGGCAATGCTTGTCTTTGCCTCTAACTCAAGCCTTTGCGGTGGTTTCAACGCCAACGTGCTCAAGATGATGCAGCGTGCAGTGGACGGTTATAAAGAAAAGGGAATAGAGGTTGTTGTGTATCCTATAGGCCGTAAGGTGGCTGAGAAGGTGGGCAAGCTCGGCTTGAAGAGTGCGGGTAACTTCGCTGCTCTTGCCGATAAGCCAAATTCCCATGAATGCGTACAGATAGGTCTTGGTCTTGCCGACCTCTTCGTAAAAGGAGAGATTGACAAGGTTGAGATGATCTACCATCACTTCAAGAGTGCGGGTTCACAGATTCTCCAGACAAAGACGTTGATTCCTATCGACATCGAGGAGGCTATGGACTATGATCACACTCGTGACTTGAAGAACAATGTAGTGACCGGCAATGCGCAGGAATATCTTGAGAAACAGGGCGGACACAAGGCTCTTGAAGGTCAGAGTTCATCAGCAAAGGCTAAGACCTTGCATGATAACTATATCGTAGAGCCAGACCGTCAGACGGTTCTCAACCTGCTCATACCTCGCTATGTGAATCTTATGATCTACACAGCACTCCTTGACAGTAACGCATCGGAACATGCTGCACGTATGGTTGCTATGCAGACAGCAACGGATAATGCTGATGAATTGCTTCGCTTACTGAACTTACAGTATAACAAGTCTCGTCAGCAGGCTATCACCAGTGAGCTTCTCGATATCGTGGGTGGCTCGGTGAATAACTAAACTCAGGTTTCACTTTGGAGTTAAGAGTGAAAAGTGAAGAGTTAAGAATTTGAGATAGCCTTAATCGCATAAAACAAACTTAGATTCTTCACTCTTAACTTTTCACTTAAAATAATAAGGGTGTGTCATAACTCAAGGCTATGACGCACCTTTTTGTCGATTTTGAAAATAATGAAAAAGAAAATACTACTGGCAGGTATTCTGTCGCTCACAATGTCGGCTTTTGCTCAGCAGCATGAGATACGGAGTGAGAATATAGCGACATTGCGGGTTGTTGCAAATTCGGACTGGATGGGCGATGCCGTAATACGTCTCGGCTCTTCCGACCGTATTACTATCTCGTTCGACGACCTCACGCACCAGTACCATCGCTATGTCTATTCTCTTACGCATTGTGAGCCTGACTGGACGCCTACCGAAGGACTTTTCACTACCGACTATATTACTGGCTTTCAGGAGGACAATACGATAGAAGACTATCAGGAGTCTATCAATACCAATCAGCTATATACTAACTACACGCTCAAAATCCCTAATGCCACATGCCGCCCTATGATAAGCGGTAACTATCAGCTTGACATCGTGGATGATGATACGAGGGCGATTGTCGCTACGGTTCGCTTTATGGTGGCAGAGGATGTGGTTAAAATCTCGCGTAATGTGCTTACCGATACCGATTTGGATGTCCGTGACCATCATCAGCAGATAGCCTTGCGTGTGGATTATCCCTCAACGCTCAAGGCAAACAGTCCGCGAGACCAGTTCCGCGTTCTTGTAATGCAGAATCATCGTTCAGATAATCAGGTGTGGTGTCCTCCTGCTCCTATCGTCCGCCCTGGCACGATGGAATGGACGCATTGCAAGGAGCTTATTTTCCCTGCTGGAAATGAGTTCCATAAGTTCGAGATTCTTGACGTGCATCGTAACTCCATGGGCGTTGACCATATCGACTGGGATGGCGAGTGGTATAATGTGCATCTTTTTCATGACTATCCACGTCGTGCCTATGTCTATGATGAGGATGCCGACGGTGCTTTCTTTATCCGCAACTCTGACAATAGTGAGAGTGCCATTACGTCAGAGTATGTAAAGGTGAATTTCTACCTCGATACTCCTCGCCTTGAAGGTGATGTGTATGTGGACGGCAAATGGACGTACAACGGACTTTCGGAGAAATACCTTATGGAATATGATGAGAGCGGCAAGTACTACCATGCGGAGATTCCTCTGAAATACGGATATTATTCATACCAATATCTGAATATACACCCTGGTGCAACCCAACCACCAACACGTACCACCCAGCATCTGTCGCCTACTCGCTCGACCGAAGGAGACTTCTACCAAACCGAGAATCGCTATCTAACGTTGGTGTATTATCGTGACAATGGAGATAGGTTTTGGAGGCTCGTAGGGGCGGAATAAGTGAAAAATTAAAAAAAATAGTAAAAAATTTGGTAGTCTGATAAAATATTTGTACTTTTGCGCCGTTTTTCTATTATAATGAGGTAATTATGCCCTATATTATACTGAATAACAATTAATTAAAGTATATCATTAAGCATCAGAGATGAGACAGTTAAAGATTCAGAAGAGTATCACCAACCGTTCCAGCGAAGCTCTGGATAAGTATCTCGTAGAAATTGGTCGTGCACCACTTATCAGTATTGATGAGGAAATTGAGCTGGCACAGATGATCAAGAAGGGAGGTCCGGACGGTGAACGTGCAAAGGATAAGCTCGTAACGGCAAACCTCCGTTTCGTTGTATCTGTAGCAAAGCAGTACCAGCATCAGGGACTTACTCTTACTGACCTTATCGATGAAGGTAATATCGGCCTTATCAAGGCTGCTCAGAAGTTCGATGAGACACGTGGCTTCAAGTTCATCTCATACGCAGTATGGTGGATTCGCCAGAGCATCCTTCAGGCTATTGCAGAGCAGAGCCGTATCGTGCGCCTTCCTCTTAACCAGGTTGGTTCTCTCAACAAGATCAACCACGAGATTAACAAGTTCGAGCAGGAGCACCAGCGTCGTCCTTCTGTTCAGGAGCTTGCAGCTGCAACCAATATCGAGGAGGACAAGATCGGTCAGAGCCTCGGTGCTGACGGACATCACGTAAGTATCGATGCACCATTCACTGATGGTGAGGAGAACTGTATGCTCGACGTTATGGCTTCTGGTGATGATTCTCGTACCGACCGCCACGTTGACCACGAGTCAATGGCTATGGAGCTTAACAACGTGCTCTCAAAGGTTCTCAAGGATCGTGAGATAACAATCATCCGCGAGTGCTTCGGTATTGGCTGTCACGAGAAGGGACTTGAGGAAATCGGTGATCAGCTCGGTCTTACCCGTGAGCGTGTTCGTCAGATTCGCGAGAAGTCAATCACAAAGCTCCGTGATTCTGGTAACGCAAAGATCCTTATGAAATATCTTGGATAAACCATAATCTTAAAAGCCTGTCGGTTTCCGGCAGGCTTTTTTTAGACTAAAATCCTTATTGTTACCTGTTATTTGTTACTGCAAGGGTAGAAACGCTATGCCATCGTTGTACCTTCGCTATGCCCTCGTTCTACCTCCGTTCTTGAGACTATAGGATGAACGGACTTACAACGGATTTACATAGGAATTAGAACGGAACTGCATCAAAAGGAAAACCAGAGCATTTTTCGCGTCTTTTCATCGTTTTTCAAGCATACAGAAAGCCCGAAATTTAGGCTCATTGTTCTGTTATTGAGAGTGTCAGCCGCCTATACCCTGACCTGCATTTCGCTATAACAGCCTCATTATCTTCATCTTAGATATTTGTAGCAAGCAAGCGCAATCACGACCAGTAACAAGTAACAGGTAACAATAAGGATTTTTGTGCGCCCAAATTTTACGGAAATCTTCTAAGGAGTTTATATACCTTATTATATATAGAAATAATAAAATAGGCAGCAGCTTTTCACTAATTTTCTTATTGTTACTTGTTACCTGTTACTACCCGCGTTTCTGGGATTATATAATAGCGAGGGGTATATATTTGTTTCGCAAAAAGACGGTAAATAATTTGCATGTGATTTTTCTTTTTTGTATCTTTGCAGCAAGAATACAGAAAGCCTATTAAAATCTAAGAAATATAGGAATCTTTGGCGGTTCGATGTAGGTCCGTTACAGGTCCGTTGTAAATCCGTTGTAAGTCCGTTCGCAGAAACGACCTTTGAAGGGAGCTGTGATTGCGACATTTCTATGACAAAAGATAATGACGAGCCAAACAGGGATTGCCGAACAATAGAAGGTGAGTAGACGTGTAAAACCTAATACTAAACAAATGAACAAGAAACTAATCATATTAAGTGTTTGTGCATTAGTTGCTCTGCCATTATGTGCAGGAAGCAATGATAAGAATGTGCGTGGTGTGAAACTGACAGGAAAAGAGCTGAAATATAATGTTTCTGATGTGGGAATCCAAACAAATTTTCAAGTTGGAAATAAGATAATTGCTTTTGACTTCGACAATTACTATTGCACGGAATTGACGGATACGGAACTTAGAAAACAAGAACTTTTGTCAAAGAGGGGCGAGAACGGACTGTGCTTAAATGCTATTGTAAGGTTTGCGAAAGGACAAGACAACTCCATACTCGCTTTGAGTGAAACAGACGGAGTTGGTGTCGAATTGAAAGAAATGATAGTCTTTCCCAATTCGAAGAATCATGCAGATATGGCTAATCCATTATTGTGGAAAAGATATGATTTGTCTCAATTGAAAGGTTTCTATAGCCATTCAAATTGCTTTGTGTCTTTGCCTGATAATAAGATTTTGATAGCAGGAACGCCAAAATATGATGCAAGGCATATCCTATCTATCATAGATTACAAAAAACAGGAGATAATCCCTTTGAATTATTGGCCAGAAGATGGTATTGACGTACCTGATATTGTTAAAAGTATAGTTTACACGAATTATAGTGATCTCTATGGCAATGGTAAAGGACGATTTATTTACAGAGCTGATAAAAACAGATATTCATTTATATTTAGCATCGATAAAGACAACAATATCAATGTGGTAAAGGATTTATACAAAGAATACTCTAATTATACAGTAGAGTATGGTACTAATCCTCGAACATTGTCACGTAATACAGAGGAATTGCGCATTGCTGCCAATGAAGATAACATATATGTGCTTCTTGTTGACTCCGATCCAGAAGGGCGTATATATGGAAAACTACCACTTGAGGAGTATTCGTTCTTTATTTATGGAAATTCTGTAGAACTATATGACTGGGATGGTAACAAGAAGAAGATTCTTTATCTTGACCATTATGGTCAGCGTATTATGCTGTCGGAGGATGGAAAGAAGCTATTTCTGTTCTCTGATGACAATACTTCCCGTAATCCAAAACAGCCTCACATTTGGGTGTACGACATAGGTAATCTTGATGCACAGCCATCGGTTGATATTGCGGAGATGGAAAAGGCTCGTGAAATCAAGTACAAAAATGATATGGAGTACAGAAGCAAAACAAAGCCTAAGACTGCCCCAAAAGTGGATGTTGTAGAAGAAGGTGATATGATGGCTGATTTTGAATTGTACGACTATGATAACAACCCTCATCACCTGAATGAGTTCTTGGGAAAAGGAAAATATACTATTCTGGAATTCAGTTCTTTAGGCTGTGGTCCGTGTCAGATGGCAAAACCAACGCTTGAAAAGTTCTATAAGCAATATAAGGATAAGTTTGAAATGATAACTATCTCAGCTGACCGACTTCCGGAGTGGAAAAAGAAACCGTTGGGAGAGGTGAGTTGGCATGATTGGAACGATTTTAAGTATGCCCGTGATATTCTGAAGAAATATGATGTTCCTGGATTCCCGGCCTTTGTCATTATTGATTCTGAAGGCAAAGTCCTAAATGAATGTTTTGGCTTTAATCCGTTCTTAGAGGCCTTAAAAAAGTATATTCCTGCCGAAGAGGTAGATAAATTATCCAAGGAATATAAACAGTAATTTGTTGTTCCCAAATATAGATAAAACTCAACCCTTCCAAATCAATTGCAATTTGACTTGGAAGGGTTGTTGTTGTAATGCTGGAGATTATTGTCTTTCCTGAAGGTATTTCTCTGCATTCGCGAGGTCTTCGGGAGTATCAATACCGATTGTTTCGAGATTGGTGGTGCCGACCTTGATTCTGTAGCCGTTTTGTAGCCAGCGAAGCTGTTCGAGACTCTCGGCTATCTCAAGACTTGATTGTGGGAGGGAGGTTACTTGCCTGAGCACCTCGCGACGGTAGGCGTAGAGTCCGATATGCTTCAGGAACGGGTATTGCTCTGGCCATTCCTCCGATTCCTTGCCACGGATGAAAGGAATCACCGAACGAGAGAAATACATGGCGAAGCCGCGGTTATCAATAACAATCTTCGGGGAGTTCGCATTCTGAATAACTTCGATATCTTTCTTGAATGGAATTCCGAGTGTAGCTATCTGAGTATCAGCATCATCAAAGCAACGGCATACCTCATCAATCTGACAGCGGTCAATGAAAGGCTCGTCGCCCTGAATGTTGATGATAACGTCATAGTCGCCACCGATTTTCTCGATAGCCTCCTCAATGCGGTCAGTACCGCTCTTATGGTTTGGCGAGGTCATAACCACGTTGCCTCCCCATGACTTCACATGGTCGAAGATACGCTGGTCGTCGGTTGCCACGTATGCCGTTTCAAGACATGATGTCACTTTCTCATACACACGCTGAATGACCGTCTTGCCACCGAGGATGGCGAGAGGTTTCCCCGGAAAACGGGTAGATGCGTAACGCGCTGGGATTATTCCTATGAATTTCATAATAAAATTATTTCAACCCCTTTCCCGCCCTTCGGGCACCCTTTCCCCGTGAAGGGGCAAGGGGATAGTAATAATCCATAAAAAGCGAAAAAAACTAACTTTTTCCCTTGCCCCTTCATGGGGAAAGGGTGCCCGCAGGGCAGGAAAGGGGGCTTATTGTTATTTCTTTGCAAAGATAGCAAATAAATTGCAAAAACAAATTGATGTAAATCGTTTTTCTCTAATAAATCGAAAAAATACGTCTATGTTTATTAATTTTCGGGGATTTTTTTGTAATTTTGAAGGCGAAATATCATTTAAAAGAAATAGTTTTGAAAACAAATATAATATCTATATTGCTATTGACCGTTTCACTTAATGTAGGCGCTCAGAAGATCTCGCTTGGTTCATGCTATACCCATGATAAGGGCTTGTACCAGGGTGAGATGGCAGCGGGTAAGCCTCATGGAAAGGGTAACGTGAAATTTGCCAATGGCGATACATACGAAGGGGAATATGTAAAGGGTAAGCGCCAAGGCTTTGGCATATACCAGTTTACTGATGGTGAGAAATACGAAGGCCAATGGTTTCAGGATCAGCAGCATGGCAAGGGCACTTACTATTTCGCCAACAACAACCGTTATGAGGGCATGTGGTTCCGCGATTACCAGCAAGGACAGGGCATAATGTACTATTATAACGGTGACAAGTACGAAGGCGCATGGTTCGAGGATAAGCGACAGGGTAGGGGACGTTATACCTACGCTAACGGTGCTTTCTACGAAGGCGACTGGAATGCTGATATGAAGCAGGGAAAGGGCGTGTTCAGTTGGGGCGACGGCACTACATATGTAGGGCAATGGGTTGCCAACCAGCGCTGCGGTAAGGGCGAGTTCACATACGCTACAGGCGACTCTTACAACGGCATGTGGAAGAATGACATGCAGGATGGTAAGGGCATTTACAAGTTCCAGAACGGAGATGTGTATGAAGGTGACTATGTGCAGGGTGAGCGTACCGGCGAGGGCATCTTCAAATATGCCAACGGCGACAAATACAGCGGTCATTTCTCAAATGGTGACAAGGATGGCTATGGCGCATTTATCTGGCGCAATGGTGATTCGTACGTCGGCATGTGGAAGAACGACCATCAGGAAGGCAAGGGCAAGATGACTAAGAAGTCGGGTGACATTTTTGATGGCACTTTCAAGAACGGTCAGCTTGACGGTGAGATTATCATCCACTTTGCCAACGGCAATAAGTTCCGTGGCACTTTCAGTCAGGGCAAGCGAAACGGCAAGGCTATCGAGGAAGACAAGGATGGCAAGCGCTTTGAGGGCTCTTACGTGAATGATGAGCGCAACGGAGCCTTTGTGGAGAAAGACCGCAATGGAAAGGTTACTGCCCGTGGATCATACGACATGGGCATAAGAAATGAAGACAATCTTTAATCTACATAACAACTATGGTAATTGATACAATCGAGAATCTGAAGAACTATATCGGTGTTAACCCTCTGTTTGCAGATGTGGTTAAGTTTATCGAGGAAAATGACTTGGCTTCTATGGAAGACGGCAAGTATACAATCAAGGGAAATGACCTCTTTGTCAACATCACGACAGCTAAGGGTAAGACTCCTGATGAGGCTGTGATGGAGACTCATGTCAAGATGATTGATATCCAGATTCCTCTCGATGAGGAGGAGACCTACGGATATCTGCCATTGGCAGACCTTCCAAAGGCAGAATACAACGCAGAGAAGGACATTACGAAGTACCCTGATGTTCCGGGTTCAAGCTATATTACATGCCGTCCGGGTATGATGGCTATTTTCTTCCCACAGGACGGTCATGCACCTTGCATATCCTACGTTCCAGAGTTCCGCAAGGCTATCTTCAAGGTTAAGGCGTAAATAGTCCATCCCCCAAACACAAGCTTATTTCTATGGCAACGAAAAAGAAAACAAGCGTTAAGGCTATTGCCCCAAAGCATATCGGTATCGTAGCTAATGACCCATGGCTTGAGCCTTACGAGGATGCTATTCGTGGACGTCATGACCATGCCGTATGGATGGAGAAAGAGCTTACCAATCAGGGTAAGATGTCTCTGTCAGACTTCGCAAACGGTCATGAATACTATGGTCTGCATCGTGATGATAAGGGCAAGTGGATATTCCGCGAGTGGGCACCTAATGCTACAGCCATATATCTTATCGGTGATTTCAACGGTTGGAAGGAAGATGCTAAGTTTGCTGCCAAGCGTGTGAAGAACACGGGTAACTGGGAACTGAAACTTCCTGCCAAGGCTTTGGCGCATGGTCAGTTGTATAAGATGTCTGTACATTGGGATGGTGGTCAGGGAGAGCGTATTCCTGCATGGTGTCGTCGAGTTGTACAGGATTCTGAGACAAAGATATTCTCCGCACAGGTGTGGGCTCCTGAGCAGCCTTACGTATGGAAGAAGAAAACCTTCAAGCCTAACACCGCTCCTCTGCTCATCTACGAGGCTCATATCGGAATGGCGCAGGACGAGGAGAAGGTCGGTACATACACCGAGTTCAAGGATAAGATACTCCCACGTGTTATCAAGGCTGGATATAACTGCCTTCAGCTGATGGCTATTCAGGAGCATCCATACTATGGCTCTTTCGGCTATCACGTAAGCAGTTTCTTCGCACCTTCAAGCCGTTTCGGTACTCCTGAGGAACTGAAGGCTCTTATTGACGAGGCTCACAAGAATGGTATTGCAGTCATTATGGATCTTGTTCAGTCTCACGCAGTAAAGAATGAGAACGAGGGGCTTGGCAACCTTTGCGGAGATCCTAACCAGTTCTTTTATCCTGGCGACAGAAGAGAGCATAACCAGTGGGATTCTCTCTGTTTCGACTATGGCAAGCATGAGGTTATCCACTTCCTGCTATCTAACTGCAAATACTGGCTTACGGAGTTCCATTTCGATGGTTTCCGCTTTGATGGAGTGACCTCTATGCTCTATTATAACCATGGTCTGGGCATTGATTTCTGTGGCTATGGCGACTATTTCAACGGAGGTCAGGATGATAATGCCATGTGCTATCTTGCTCTTTCAAATAAGCTCATCCATGAGGTGAACAAGAACGCCATAACCATTGCCGAGGAGATGTCGGGCATGCCGGGCTTGGCTGCGAAGTTCGCAGACGGAGGCATGGGCTTCGACTATCGTCTGGCTATGGGCATCCCTGACTACTGGATTAAGATGATTAAGGAGAAGAGGGATGAAGACTGGGGCGTATTTGATATCTTCTGGAAGTTGACCGATCGCCGTCAGGATGAAAAGACGATATCTTACGCGGAATCGCATGATCAGGCACTTGTAGGCGACAAGACAATAGTGTTCCGACTCATAGATGCCGATATGTACTGGCATTTCAAGAAGGGTGACGAGAATGATGTGGCAACGCGCGGTATCGCCCTCCATAAGATGATACGTCTTGTGACTGCCTCTACCATCAATGGCGGCTACCTCAACTTCATGGGTAACGAATGGGGGCATCCAGAATGGATAGACTTCCCACGTGAAGGCAACGGATGGAGCTATAAGTATGCTCGCCGTCAGTGGAATCTTGTGGACAATAAGGAACTTTGCTATCATTGGCTTGGCGACTTTGACCGCAAGATGATGGAGGTGATAAAGAGCGAGAAGAATTTCAACCTGACTCCTGTGATTGAGATTTGGCATAATGACGGAGATCAGGTGCTTGCTTTCTCTCGTGGAGATTTGATTTTCGTGTTCAACTTCTCTCCTTGCACCTCGTTCACAGACTATGGTTTCCTCGTTCCTACGGGCGCTTATAGCGTGGTGCTCAATACAGATGCAAAGGAGTTCGGTGGTAATGGCTTTGCCGATGATTCCGTCGTTCACCTCACCAACTATGATGAGCTATACGTGAAGGATAAGAAGGAATGGCTCAAACTCTACATCCCTGCAAGGTCAGCAGTGGTGTTAAGGAGGAATTAACGGCCTCTCCCCCCGCCCTCCCCCGTAGGGAGGGAGCCGGAGTGCGAAAGGCTAAATTGATATAAAAATAAGATTGTAACAATCCCCTATTGCCGAATCGGCTCCCTCCCTACGGGGGAGGGCGGGGGGAGAGGCCTTTAGTATGGCAAAAAGTACTCAAAGTAGCACCACCACGATACGCGTGGTGTGTGCTATTATGTTTCTGATATTTGTATTCTTGTATGTGTACAGCTATCTGGCAGATATGTTGGCATTAGCTCAGCATGTCTGGTCGGGAGGTGAGACACATTATAATTCTTTGATTGGTGCTGTGCTTATCACGGTTGTGCTCTATCTTATTCATGTAGGAGTTAATGCAGTCGTAAAGTTACCGCATCGAGCTTTCTCATTGTCTTTTGCTCCATCGCTGATATTGCTTGGCGTGTTGTCAAGTGCGACGTTACAGCCGGATAATTCTGTTTCTTTTGTCTTCTCTGCTGTCGTGGCATGTATATTACTTACCTTTGTAGCTGTAGCTATGAAACTATTGAGTGACTATGCGCCATGCGAGAGCAAGTTACATGGAGGAACGTCGGTGGTTTCGCTTGTGGCATGGTATAACTACGGACTTCTTGCCACGCTCTTCTTCGTTACCTTTTGCATGGGAAACAATGACCGTTATCTGCATTCCACGCTTAGGATGGAGCATAGCATTATGGACGGGCATTATGACTCTGCACTTGACGTGGCTTCAACAGATGGTAATGCTTCTATGACCATGCTTCGTGCCTACGCTCTCAGCAGGCAGAATGAGCTTGGTGAGCGATTGTTTGAGTATCCGGTTTCCGGTGGTTCTCATGCCTTGCTGCCATCAAGAAGCACTCATACAATGTTGATGCCCGATAGCCTTTTCTGGCGTAATATAGGCGGTTATCCACGTGCAGAGGTAAAGGATGTAAGGCATTTTCTTCGTGTGCTTCAAAAAAAGAATATGGCACGTCCGAGTGTTGACGATTATATGCTTACCGCCTGTCTTCTTGATAAGGACTTGAAAGGTTTTGCAAGGGAGATTGTAAAGGTGTATGATTTCCGCACTCAGCAGGAGAAGGATGAGGAGTTGACTAATATAATAAAGAAGCGCAAGAAACTAGCCCGTCTTATAGGTGAACAGGAGGCTAATGACTCTATTCCAATGCCAAAGGCAGTTTCTCCTTCAGGCGTTAAGATGAAATCGCCTGACGAGCTTCCAAAACACTATCGCGAGGCTCTTGTGCTATATACGCATCTCTTCTCACAACGGGAGCTGGTGTATGCCAATAGTGCTACAGAGACCGACTATAAGGAGTTCCAGAAGCTTATGCGGTCAAAGCGTAAAACCCAGGCAGAGCATGATAATGCCCTTAAAACCGCTTACTTCGGCACTTACTGGTGGTATTACTTCAAGTAACATACCAATAGATATAAAACAAAGAGTGAAGATTCTTTATTGCTAAGAATCCTCACTCTTTTCTTTTTCACTCCTGACTCAATTATGAGAGGAAACCGAGAAGCGTACCTGCTGCAACGGCAGAACCGATAACACCTGCTACGTTAGGGCCCATAGCGTGCATGAGCAGGAAGTTCTTGCGGTCGTACTCAAGGCCGAGGTTGTTTGAGATACGTGCAGCCATTGGTACGGCACTCACACCAGCATTACCGATGAGAGGGTTGATCTTATTGTCTTTTGACAAGAACAGGTTCATCAGTTTCACGAAGCATACACCACTTGCAGTTGCAATGATGAATGCACATGCACCGATAGCGAAGATGCCGACTGTGCTGAGCGTTAGGAACTCAGAAGCCTGTGTTGAGCATCCAACGGTAAGACCGAGGAGTATTACAACGGCATTGTTGAGTGAGTTGGTTGCAGTATCGACCAAACGGTTTGTCTTTCCACATTCCTTTAGCAGATTTCCGAAGAAGAGCATACCAAGCAATGGGAGACCTGACGGCACGATGAATGTTGTCACGATCAATCCGAGGATAGGGAAGAGAATCTTCTCTGTCTTTGATACTTGGCGAGCTGGCTTCATGCGGATGAGACGCTCTTTCTTTGTGGTGAGAATACGCATGATGAAAGGCTGGATGACAGGGACTAGAGCCATGTATGAATATGCACAGACGGCAATAGCACCCATAAGGTTTGGACTCACCTTCGATGACAGGAAGATAGCCGTAGGACCATCTGCACCACCTATGATGGCAATACCAGCAGCCTGATTAGGCTCAAAGCCCATGGCAAGAGCTGCCATATATGCTCCGAAGATACCAAACTGTGCTGCTGCTCCAATAAGGATAAGCTTCGGGTTGGCTATGAGTGCGGAGAAGTCGGTCATAGCGCCTATGCCGAGGAATACGAGTGGCGGGTACCAGCCTTGTCGTACGCCTTGGTAGAAGATGTTTAGTACGGAGTTGTCCTCGTAGAGACCAATCTCGAGTCCGGCAGCACGGAACGGAATGTTACCGAGGATGATGCCGAGTCCGATTGGTACGAGCAGTAGAGGCTCGAAGTCTTTCTTGATGGCGAGCCAAAGCAGGAGGCATCCCACGAGGATCATGATGAGGTTGCCCCATGTGGCGTTGGCGAAGCCTGTGTATGTAAGGAACTCGTTGAAGTTCGATACGATGAATTCTGTAAAACTCATAAGAATACTAATAAAAGACCCACCCCCTTGCCCCTCCCGTAAAGGGAGGGGAGTGGTTACACTTATATGCTAAAGATGAGTGGGCATAAGGTTACGATTCTTTAATGTTTATCTCTGTAATTACTCCCTCCCATTTACGGGGAGGGTTGGGGGTGGGTCTGTTTACCCAATAGTAACAAGCGCTGCTCCCTCCATTACTGTGTCGCCTTTGCTGACGAGAACAGAGGTGACGGTACCGGATGTCTCAGCCTCGATGTTGTTCTGCATCTTCATGGCTTCGAGCACGATGACGGTATCGCCGATGGCAACGGCATCGCCCACCTTGACAGGAATCTCGGTGATGGTGCCAGGGAGAGGTGCAACGACCTTTGCGCCACTACCAGCCTGAACAGGTGCTGGAGCAGGTTCGGGGGCAGGAGCCGAGCCAACGACAGGTGCTGCTGCCGGTTTCTCTACCTTTACTTTCGTTATTTGCTTGCCTACAGAGATAGGCTGCTTGAGAATTACATCGAAGTCAATTCCGTTTACGTTGACCTTGGCGAGTGTTCCCTCAACCTCATTGATTTCTACATCGTAGTCAACGCCTTGTATTGTATATTGATATTTTGCCATAGTAAAATGCTAATTAAAGACCCACCCCCGTGCCCCTCCCATAAAGGGAGGGGAGTGGTTACAACTATTTAGCTAAAGAGGTAGGTCATATAGTTATTATTGAATGTTTATCTCTCTAATTACTCCCCGCCCTTTATGGGAGGGGCTGAGTGTGGGGCTTTTTGTCCGGCACTGGCGTACCAGCTCCGAGGGAAGACCAAGAGGTTTGTCGTGGCTTGATGGTGATGATGCCACTCTCTATATCGTGTACGTCATCGGCATATTGCTTGAGAGCCATAGCGATGACGGCGATATATGTTTCCTTGGAGATACCCTTCGACTTGAGACCGTCCTGAAGGATTACATTTGTCATGTGACCAACCTCAACGATAACCTCACCAGTCTTTACTACAGGCTTGACAACAGGTTTGAGTGGGGTAGAGGTTGCCACCTTCTTAATCTTGCTCTTGTCGCGAAGTGCCCATCCGAGGATAGAGAAGAAGACATAGAGAAGGGCGAGACAGGTGAACACGATGCCCATGGAGAGTACTGTGATGCCATAGCCGTGAGGGTCGTCGCGCTTGAGCATATCGACTTTTGACTCTGTAACCATGGTGTAGTTCTCGATGTCAGGCGTCACCGTGTCAGGTGTCTTGATGGTCCATTCCTTTGAACCGTCTTTCACACGTGCATAGGAGTAGTTGGCCTTGAGAGCGGGGATTGACACAGAGTCGATAAGGTCTATGGCATTACCGTCATAGAGAGCAATCCACTGAGTGGTGCTGTCTGCCTTGACTGCAAGGTGCAGACCACCCTCCGCAGGGTTACTGTTTAGGTAGAACACTACGTGCTGACGGGCAGACAGAGCTGTACGACTCTCTCCGTTAGGGATGATAGTCATACGCTTCATGCGCTCGGGAGCACTCATCTTAGGATTGAGAACGGATTTGTCAGTGGTGATGTACATGCCTCTTACGTTGTACGAAGAGTAGGCTGTGTTTACAAGCTCTACCCACGGATCATGTTTACCGAACTCATCCTGGATACTGGCTGTGTTATGGGTAACGACCTCATTGATTTTGATATTCTTGGCACCTTGTGCCATCAATGAAGTGCATCCCACAAGCAACATACCGAGTATGGACGCAATTTTTTTCATGATGTTTTGTGTATTGTTTAAGTAGTTTATAAATGTACTGTGTATATTGTCAATTCAGGTTTTTAGGTGTGTGATTCTGGTTGAATGATTAAAAGGCATTGTGTGATGTACAATTTATTCGCTGAAGCTCATCAAGCTACGCAAGTTCCCATGTACAATTCACAAAGTGAAACGCAAAGACGCAGAGTCGCAAAGCATACTAACGATTTGAAAGACATGATGCGAATACTTCGCGTCTTTGTGTCTTCGCGTTTTTTTCTTTTATGCTCTTAGCAGAAGAACAGCACCACGATCTGGGCTGCAAAGATGCGGAGGAACATACTCAACGGATATACTGTAGAGTAACCGATTGAAGGAGCGTCCTTAGAGCATGATGCGTTGGCGTAAGCCAGTGCTGGTGGGTCGGTGTATGTACCTGCCAGCATACCCATGATTGTGAAGTAGTTGAACTTATAGCGGAGTCGTGCCAGAGTACCAATTATCAATATTGGAATAATGGTGATGATGAAGCCTGTAAGGACATACAGCATTCCGTCACCGGCAACGACTGTGTTATAGAAGTTAGCACCCGCCTTGATTCCCACACTCGACAGGAATAGCACAAGGCCTATCTCTCGAAGGATAAGGTTGGCTGATGTGGTGGTATAGGTAACGAGCTTTACCTTATATCCATAGCGTCCAATGAGTATGGCAATAATCAGAGGACCGCCAGCAAGACCGAGCTTCAATGGAACAGGCATACCTGGGAGAGCGAAAGGAATGCTACCGAAGATAAGACCTATGACGATACCAATGAAGATAGTCGCGATATTTGGATGGTCAAGACGCTTGATTGCGTTACCCATGAGGGTTGCCACGCGGTTTACAGAAACCTCTTCACCTACAACCATTATGCGGTCGCCTACGAGCAATGGGAGGTCTGAAGAAGCGAACATTTCCATACCCTGACGGGTTACGCGGGTAACGTTTACGCCATAAACGCTTGAGAAGTGGAGCTGTGCAGGAGTCTTACCATTGATAGAAGACTTTGTGATAACGATACGCTTACTTACCATCTGCTTGTTCTTCTCCTGTTCTTCAAATTCAGGAACTACGGTCTTTGTTCCTATGAAGGCAATGATAGCCTCAGCGTCAGCCTCTGCACAAACGATATATACCTTATCGCCCATTTCTAATGTCGTGCTACTCTTTGGAATGATGAGCTCTGTGCCACGAAGGATGCGAGAGCAAACGAAATCACGCTTCAGGAAGTCGTGAATCTCAAGTATTGTTCGGCCTGCAAGATACTCATTCTGCACGATGAGGTGCATGAGATAAGGCTTTGCCGCAGCGTTTGACTCATGAGCGTTGAGTTCTTCCTCTTCTTCCTCAAGCTTTACGCGACAGATGTAGCGGATAGCGATTGTTGCACAAATGATACCCACAACGCCAAGAGGGTAGGCACAGGCATATCCGTTAGCGATAGCTGGAACATTTCCGTCGGAGAAAATAGCTGTAAGTGCCTCATTTGCAGCACCAAGACCAGGGGTGTTGGTAACAGCTCCGTACATCGTACCTACCATCATCGGCAGATTGACAGGATTTGAGGTGTCGAAGAAAATGTAATAGCATGCAAACATCACCAGTACGTTGAGGACAATGGTTGATGCTGCGAGAAGATTGAGCTTCACGCCTCCCTCACGGAAGGATTCGAAGAAGCCTGGACCTACCTGAAGACCAATCATGAAAACGAACAGGATAAGACCGAAATCCTGTACGAATGTCAGAATGTTGGTTGGAGCAGTAAATCCAATGTGGCCGGCTACTATACCAGCGAAGAGAACGAATGTCACACCAAGTGAGATGCCTGCAATCTTCATCTTGCCAAGCAATACGCCAATTGCAATAACAAGTGCATAGAGCAATGCGATGTGAGCTACGCTCTCTGAATTAGTGAAAAGATTTATAATCCAATCCATTGTGTTTTGTAAAATTTGAAAATATAACTGCAAAGTTAATAAAAATACCTTATTATAATGCACGTTTACCCACTTTTTTTCAACAAAAAACATTTTTTCCTCTCATTTATTATCGTATAATAAAAAAATGTATTATATTTGCATATTGAATACGCATATACAATAGACTAAAACAAAATATACTTAAACAATATACGTAAAAATTATGGCTAATAACAAAGAGAAACTCTTTACCGAGTTTTCTGCGCCTACCACCCAAGAGTGGCTTGACAAGATTCAGGTTGACCTCAAGGGCGCAGACTTCCAGAAACGCTTGGTATGGAAGACAAATGAAGGCTTTAGTGTGCAGCCTTTCTACCGCCGTGAGGACGTAGAGAAATTGCAGACTCCTAATGCCATGCCTGACGAGTTCCCATTCGTTCGTGGAAACAAGAAGGACAATAATCTATGGTATGTCCGTCAGGAAATAGAGGCTTCAGATGCCAAGGCTGCAAACGCAAAGGCATTGGACGTATTAAACAAAGGTATAGACTCACTTTCCTTTAGGATTCCTGGTGATGCGGTAAGTGCTGAGTTCGTCGAGCAGTTGCTTGAAGGTATTTACTGCGACGTAGTAGAGGTAAACTTCAATACCTGCAAGCGCCACTCTGTAGAGCTGGCTAAGATTCTTGTTGCATACTTCGAGAAGAAGGGCTACGACAAGGAGAAGGTTGTGGGTTCTATTGACTGGGATCCTATCGAGAAGATTGTGGTTGACGGTAAGGATGTGCAGCCAATTTTGAAGTTCGCTCCAGAACTTATCGAGGTTTTGAAGGAATATCCTAATTTCCGCTGTATCTCCGTGAACTCTGTCTCACTCAACAATTCTGGAGCCTATATCGTTCAGGAACTCGGCTATGCCCTTGCTTGGGGTAACGAGTATCTTCAGCAGTTGGTTGATGCAGGTGTTGAGCCTACTCTTGCAGCAAACAAGATTAAGTTCAACATGGGTATTTCCGAGAACTACTTTATGGAGATTGCAAAGTTCCGTGCTGCTCGTATGCTCTGGGCTCAGATTGTTAAGCAGTATGAGCCAAAATGCGACTGTGCTTGTAAGATGTGCGTGAATGCTGTTACCACATCTTATAATATGACGGTCTTTGATGCCTATGTGAATATGCTTCGCTCTCAGACAGAGACAATGTCGGCTGCTATTGCGGGTGTTCATTCAATCGTGGTGACTCCATTCGATGCAGTCTATGAGACTCCAAATGATTTCTCTGAGCGTATAGCACGTAATCAGCAGTTGCTCTTGAAGGAAGAGTGTCACTTTGATAAGGTTGTAGATCCAGCTTCTGGTTCTTACTATATCGAGGAACTCACCACTTCACTTGCTGCTGAGGGTTGGAAGATATTCCTGAAGGTTGAGGAAGAGGGCGGTTTCCTTGCTGCTGCTCTTGCCGGAACTATTCAGGATGACATCAACGCTACAAATGAGAAGCGTCACTTGCATGCTGCTCAGCGTCGTGAGTTCATCCTCGGTACTAACCAGTTCCCTAACTTTACCGAGAAATCAGAGGGGAAGCAGCCAATCGACGGCTGTAAGGATTCTTGCGGTCATGAGGCTGGAAGTATCAAGAATATCAATAGCACACGACTCGCAGCCGACTTTGAGAACCTCCGTCTGGCAACAGAGAAGGCAAAGAAACAGCCTGTGGCATTCATGCTCACGATTGGTAATCTCGTTTGGCGTCAGGCACGTGCTCAGTTCTCTTGCAACTTCCTTGCTTCTGCAGGATATAAGGTTATCGATAACCTCGGCTTTGCAACTGTAGATGAGGGTGTAGCTGCTGCCAAGGAAGCAGGTGCTGATATCATCGTTCTCTGTTCTTCTGATGATGAGTATGCAGAATATGCTATTCCTGCATATCAGGCAACGGGTGATTCCGCTCTCTTCGTAGTTGCTGGTGCTCCTGCTTGTTCTGAGGATCTGAAGGCTGCGGGAATTGAGAACTTCATTCACGTAAAGGTAAATCAGCTTGAGACTTTGAAACTGTTCAATCAGAAACTCGGTATCAAATAAATTTCTATTTACTGATTTACTATTTACTATTTATTTACTATTGTATTTAATTTACTATTTGCCATGACTAAAAAGGAACTATCTGAGAGATTGACGGTTTTTGCCGTTCGGATTGTGAAGATGGTTGATAGTATGCCAAATACAATTTCAAGCATCGCAATAGCTAAGCAGATTGTTAGATCTGGAACATCTCCTTCTGCCAATTATCGTGCAGCTTGTTTGGCAAAATCTGATAAGGATTTCTTGAATAAGCTAAAAATGGTAGAGGAGGAACTTGATGAGACAAATCATTGGCTTGATATCATTATGAGAACCGGTATGCTTCCGACAGGAAGAATGTCTGAACTTCATATTGAAAGTCAGGAACTTCTGAATATCATATCCAAATCAATTCTCACAATGAAGGCAAAGATTAATGCTGATGATGCGAAGAAAAATAGTAAATAAAATAGAAATAGTAAATAAATAGTACATAGTAAATAGCTAAATAGTACATTTCTTCTATATTTCTATTATGAGAAAGAATTTTAATAACATAGATATAACTGCATGTATCGGACATAAGAACGGTGCTGATTGGCAGAAAGAGAATGGCATCAACTATAACTGGAAGACTCCAGAGCAGATTGATGTTAAACCTGTATATACCAAGGAGGATCTTGAGGGCATGGAGCATCTTGACTTCACAGCCGGCATACCACCATTCCTCCGTGGTCCTTATTCAATGATGTATCCTTTCCGTCCTTGGACAATCCGTCAGTATGCCGGATTCTCTACGGCTGAGGAGAGTAACGCATTCTATCGTCGTAACCTTGCTGCCGGACAGAAAGGCCTGTCTGTGGCATTCGACCTCCCTACGCATCGTGGCTATGACCCTGACAATATGCGTGTGATTGGTGATGTGGGTAAGGCTGGCGTGTCTATCTGTTCTGTGGAGAACATGAAGGTGCTCTTCGACGGTATTCCATTGAATAAGATGTCTGTATCTATGACTATGAACGGTGGTGTATTGCCTATCATGGCATTCTACATCGTTGCAGGTCTTGAGCAGGGAGCAAAACTTGAGGAGATGGCTGGTACTATCCAGAATGATATCCTCAAGGAGTTCATGGTGCGTAACACATACATCTACCCGCCATCATTCTCTATGAAGATTATCGCAGACATCTTCGAATTCACATCACAGAAGATGCCTAAGTTCAATAGCATCTCTATCTCCGGCTATCACATGCAGGAGGCTGGAGCAACAGCCGATATCGAGCTTGCCTATACGCTTGCCGACGGTATGGACTATCTCCGCGCAGGTATCAATGCCGGTATTGATATCGACGCATTCGCACCTCGTCTGTCTTTCTTCTGGGCAATAGGCGTGAACCACTTCATGGAGATTGCAAAGATGCGTGCCGGTCGTCTGTTGTGGGCAAAGATAGTGAAGAGTTTCGGGGCAAAGAATCCGAAGTCAATGGCTCTGCGTACTCACTCTCAGACATCTGGATGGTCACTCACAGAGCAGGACCCATTCAATAATGTCGGTCGTACCTGTATTGAGGCTATGGCTGCTGTCCTCGGACATACTCAGTCGCTTCATACCAACTCTCTTGATGAGGCTATCGCACTTCCAACCGACTTCTCTGCACGTATTGCTCGTAATACCCAGATCTACATCCAGAACGAGACAAAGGTATGTAAGGAGATCGACCCTTGGGCTGGTTCTTACTATGTAGAGACTCTTACCAACGAACTTGTTCACAAGGCTTGGGAGCACATTCAGGAGATTGAGAAGCTTGGTGGTATGGCTAAGGCTATCGAGACAGGTGTGCCTAAGATGCGTATCGAGGAGGCTGCTGCTCGTACTCAGGCTCGTATCGACTCTGGCGTTCAGACAATCGTGGGTACTAACAAGTACCGTCTTGCGCACGAGGATCCTATTGATATCCTTGAGGTTGACAATACCGCTGTTCGTCTTCAGCAGGAGGCAGCCCTCAAGAAACTGAAGGCTGAGCGTGATGAGGAAGCTTGTCAGAAGGCACTTGCAGCCATCACAGCTTGCGTACAGGAGTTTGCTGATGGCAAGAAGTCGGAGAATAACCTCCTTGCTCTTGCTGTAGAGGCAGCCAAGGTTCGTTGTACATTGGGTGAGATATCTGACGCCTGCGAGAAAGTCGTAGGTCGTTATAAGGCAGTAATCAGAACAATTTCAGGCGTGTATAGTTCAGAATCAAAGAATGACAGCGACTTCGAGAAGGCTTGTGAGCTTACTGAGAAGTTTGCGAAGTTGGAAGGTCGTCGTCCACGTATCTTCATAGCTAAGATGGGACAGGACGGTCATGACCGTGGTGCTAAGGTTGTTGCAACAGGCTATGCCGATTGCGGTTTCGACGTTGATATGGGACCTCTGTTCCAGACTCCGGAGGAGGCTGCTCGTGAGGCTGTAGAGAACGACGTGCATATCGTTGGTGTCAGCTCGCTTGCTGCTGGTCACAAGACTCTCGTTCCTGCTCTTATCGAGGAGCTCAAGAAGATGGGACGTGAAGATATCATGGTTATCGCAGGTGGCGTTATTCCTGCACAGGACTATGACTTCCTCTACAAGGCAGGTGTTGCCGCTATCTTCGGTCCTGGTACCTCAGTAGCCAAGGCTGCCGTTGAGATGATGAAGATATTGTTGGATGAATAGCCCCCATCCCCCCATCCCCCCAAGGGGGAGAGATTTTATATAGTAATGCCGCTCAAAGGTTCTATGTCAGAATGCTTTGAGCGGCATTTTGTCTTGCTTCTGCAATAGTCATCGTTGACAGTCTTAAAATTTGTTAATGCACTTTTCTCGCTTATATTTTATTATTTTTTTAACAGGGGTTTACCCCTGTATTTTTATATAAAATATATAAATAAAATATTAAAAATCAGCGAGTTAAATAGCGTTAATAAGGTTGCTTTTCCTGCTCCTAAAATTTGGATTTGATGTGGGATAGCTATATCTTTGCACCTGTAATCAAAAAAACAACTATTATGGAAAAGTATCTATTAGACCCCAAAGCACCAAATGCATTTACACAAGAAATAATGCATAAGGTAGTATTAAATGGTATCAACTTTGAGCTGCCAAAAAATGTCTGGGATGCCATTGACGATGCATTTGGTAATTACTGGAATGTAGAAGTTGGCTATGGTGGAAGGACGGACTTAGATTCTGCGGTAAGCTCTATCTCAAATTGGTTGAAAAAAGAACATATTGTATTTTCTGTAGATAAAATTGCAGATATTGTTAACATAATGTTCGACTGGATAGAACAGATTCCTGGAGCAACTCTTGATGATGATGAAGTTGTGATACCTGTTAGTTTTAAAGAACATGAAGAAGAGAGGCAAATCATGAAAAGATTGGCAAAGGAGAATGAAAATCCAGATTTATACTCTTCCCCTCCTCTTCCTAACTTAAGTGATACATGGACAGATTTCGTTTATATATCAGATAAATTGAAAGAATTTTATCCTTCAACATATACTCGCTTAACAAAACTATTTGACAAGATGGAAATAGAATGGGCAGAGGTAAAAGACACGAAGGATATATGGATTCGTGACTATATGCCCATCCAACTATCCAGAAAACACTTCCTCGTCTATAAATATGATCCGGATTATATAAAAGATTCAGAAAAAAAGTATCTTACGGATTCTCAATCAATTTACAAAGGAGTGTTGCATGACTGTGAATTAACAGATTCTGGAATCATTTTAGACGGAGGAAATGTCGTTTCGTGTGCAGATTATATAATACTTACAGATAAAGTCTTTATAGAGAATGGCAAAGAATTATATGACATGGAGTTTTGTCGGCATATACAACATGTCATGGAATCTAAGGTTATTTATCTGCCCTGGCATTGCGATAATCCAGAGAATCAATATTCAGATGTCTATGGACATGCAGATGGTCTAGTGAAATGGACTGGACGAAACAAAATTCTCATGTCAAATCATCGCGAATTCCACCCAGAGGAAGCTGACGAAATAAAACGTCGATTGGAAGAAGTCGGATATAAAATAACGGAAATGCTTTTTGACGTACCAAATCCAAATAGAGACTTCAATTGGGCATATATTAATTATCTACGTGTGGAAAATAAGATAATTGTTCCAACATTTGGAATACCAGAAGACAAACAAGCCTTAAAGTATATTCGTGAGGCTAATCCTGAATGTATTGTACAAGGTTTCCGTATGAGGGATATTGTCAGAAATGGTGGTGGTCTTCATTGTATAACTTGGAATATTTGGAAATAATGAGAGCGTAAGGTAAACTGTGTTAGACTACTATTATTGTAGTCTAACACAGTTTACCTTACGCTCTAGTTTCAATTAGCAGATGATTATTGTGTATTATTATCCGCTTGTTTAAAATTATATGTGTATTTCTTGTTCTCAATTACAATATCATCCTTCTTGTATTGCGGAACATCTTTAATAATATGTTTGTCGTTTTCTTCATTTATATAGAAACGATATTTTTTAGGTTCACTTTCTTTAAAACCAATTCTATGTGTGTTCTGGAGGTCTTTATCATAAAACACAAAATCTTTCATCTGTACAATACTCGGGAATGTGTTGCTATAATTGAATAACTCCATTAAACATCGTAGAGGTCCTGCTATTATTTCATTGGTCCTTTTTTTTCTTAGAGCCCTAATTAATATACCTCCACATTGATTAATCTTTTTTCCATCGAGTTTTGTTTCAAACGCAATATCCATGCCACTATAATGCACAAACCACTGTCCGGCTTTGCATATTCTTGGATATACAAGATTATTATCTTTGTGCTCTTTGGTATAAAGATAGAATTCTATTTCTTTAAAATAATAGGTATCTTCTCCAGAACCTTTTGCATTTTCGTATTGTTTAACAATACAATAGTTACTAAACAACTCTCTTGCAATATTTTCAAAAGACGACTCTTTGGGTTCGACTTTTTTGAGTAAGTCTTCTAGATTTGTTGTTGCCATAGTTAAAAGGTTTTTAAAGTTATTAGTTATGTTTGGAAATGATTGCAATTTGATTAAACTATCCGAAAAATAATTTCTTATATCATTAACATTGATATTATGACCGCAAAGATACAGAATAATCATGAAAACAAGAAAATATTATTACTTTTTTTGCTTTTTGCCTTGAATTTTATTGTTAGCATCCAGTAAAGCCATTAACACATGCTCATAGCACCTCCCTTCTTCCTCCCTTGTAAGTCCTATGTAATTCCCATGATCCTATAGTTATAGAGAACGGACTTACAACGGATTTGTAACGGAGGTGGAACGGTATTAGAGTAGAGGCAAGAAAAAGGTGTGAATGAAAAAAATAAAAAGTTTTTGAGGTAGAGGGTTTCACCCTCGGCTAAAATCGGCTTTTACGTATTGATTGTCAATGATTTACGTAGGGTGAAACCCCTATAAAAAGTTGAGCTTTTTTTGTGAGGGGTTTCACCTTGCCTTTCTTCTTGGTTTTCAGATTGTTATATAGAGAAAATGGTATAGGTGAAACCCTCTATGCTAAAAACTTTTGAAAAAAGTTATATTAACGTGGGTTAGACGAACTCAATACACATGCGCACCTTTGGCGCTTGAACTGACAATAATTACCAATCTACGCAATCTTTTTCCAAAAAATCATTTCTTATTGGTTGAAGATTGGTAAGATTGGTAATTATTGTCAGTTCAAGCACCAAAGGTGCGTATTTTTCTAATTCAGTTTAATTTACTGATTACAATTTACTGAGAATTTACTTTCCAAAAGATTTCTGAAAAGTTACTTCTTCTTTTTCTTCTCTGGAGCTATGAGAGACTCAAGAGGGAGATAGTCAGGACGAACATTTGGAGCAATCTCCTTGAGCTTTGCCAAGACTTTTTCCATGACTACGGTTGCAAGGATAACCTTACCTTCCTTGTCAATGATGTATGTGGTAGGAATCCACCCGATGTGATAGTCTCTTTTCACACGAGAATTACGCATTGGGACATCGCTGAGATAGTTTTGCCAAACAAGGGCACTATCCTTGATGCATTTCTTCCATGCACTTTTCTCGTTGTCGAAGGAATATCCGATAATCTCGATACTGTCCGTATCTGCGTAGGTGCGGTTGATGCTTCTGAGATATTTCAACTCCTTGCGACAGTCGCCACACCAAGAAGCCCAGAAGTCAAGTACGATATACTTGCCTTTGTTCTCTTCAAGGAGATTCATCTTTGCACCATCCTTGTTGATGATAATCTCTGGAGCGACAGTTCCCGGCTTTAGGAGGTCAATACCATATTTCTCATCAAGATCCTGTGCATGGACAGAAATGAAAGAGAACATCAATGATGCGCACAATGTTAAGAATTTTGTCATAGTAATATTAGTTTGGAATGTAAATTAGATGGCTTCCCCTTGCGCGGAGTTTTTTTGGAAAGTAAATGTTTTTGGAAAGTAAATTATCAGTAAATGATAATCAGTAAATTACGGAGCGGCATCCGCCGCAGGAAATTTCTAAACAATAAATTACAGAATTTAATTTACTGATATAATTTACTCGTAATTTACTTTCCAAAATAAAGATCGCGTAAGCGAATTTTCTGTCTGCCTATTAAATTCCGAGCTTCTTACGGATCTTGGCAGGGATGGCATTCTTGTTAACCATGAAGTCCATAGTCTTTGCAACGATGAAGTTCTTTGACATATACCAGATGCCCTTGTAGTCACCAGTCTCGCCCCATGAGTTCTTTACCATATAGTACTCACGGCCATTCTGATCCTTTGCAATACCATAGATAAGCATACCGTGGTCGTCGGTAAGAGTCCAGTTGTCGTACTCTTCCTGACGCTTCTCCTGTGTAGGAGTCTCTTCCTTCACGTTCACACCAAGTTCCTTGAGCTTGTTCTTCTTCTCTGTAGCAGAGAGCTTGAGCCACTTAGCCATATCAGAACCTGCAAGATCGGTTGACTTTGTGTCGATGAGAAGTGCAAGACCGTCGCGTGTGAAACCATCCTCTGAAACGTCACCACCCCATGCAACGGTATATCCCTGACGAACAGCATTCTCGATAACCTCAGCCATCTCGTCAATAGGGAGGTTCCAAGAGCCTGGCTGACGCCAGTTGTCCTGTACCTCTACTGGGAATGATGTGTAGAATGGATGATGTGTGTATGATGTAATTGATACATAGTCGTTCCAGTCAAGTCCGAGACTTGCAGCAAAGGTCTTTGGGG
>CAMJKP010000035.1 GCA_946406435.1 uncultured Prevotellaceae bacterium
TAGACATTGCTATCTTTGTTTTTTACAATCGTTAATTGATACTTATTCCAAACAGCGTGCAAAATTACACATTTTTTCCCATTCTACAAAATATCTTTTCGCCTGAAGCTTGTATTTAATACTTTTTAACAATTAATCTTCCAACTTTATTCTTTCAGAAGGGAAAACCGATGTGAAAAAGCTATTTTGCCTCTGGTGTAGGAACTTCGCTAAGGTCTGGTTGAGGGAAGTCTTCTTTTAACACTTCGAGCAGTAATTGAAGAGCGCGGAAAGTGGCACGCGAAACGTTGATGTCACGACCGTCATTCTCTGTGAGCTTTACCGTTTTCATCTCGCCTTTCTTACCTGCGGCAATCCATATTGTTCCGACAGGATGCTCTGGTGTTCCGCCACCAGGACCAGCAACGCCTGTTGTCGCGATGGCATAGTCGGTATTAAGAACCTCGCAAACGCCCTCTGCCATACTTATTGCAACTTCCTCACTTACAACGGTCTTTTCCTCGATAAGCTCCTCTGGAACATTGAGAAGGCTCTTCTTCACTTCCTCGCTATAAGCCACGATGCCACCTGTGAAATAAGCACTTGCACCAGGCATGAGAGTTATGGATTCTGCCACCTTGCCAGAAGTACAGCTCTCGGCAGTTGAGAGTGTCTTGCCAGACTCATAGAGGATGAACAATATCTCTTTACTTAAAACCTTATTTTCGAACTGCATAATTATATATTGAAGTTTCGCCTACTCAACTTCAATGGTTGTCAGGTTATGAGGTTATAGGTCTGTACCGTCAATATCATTCCGACCAAAAGACCTTAAAACCACCAAACCTTAAAACCTACAACTTGAGCTATGCGAAAGTTATAAATTATTCAAATGTCACTTTTGAGAATGCGGGCACCTCAATACCGCAGAAGTCCTTGTCCTGAAGCTTATACGAACCTACAACGCCAATCATAGCGGCATTATCAGTCGTATATGAGAACTTAGGGATATAGATTGTCCAGCCATAGCGTTTTGCATGGTCGTGGAAGGCATTTCTAAGTCCGTTGTTTGCTGAAACACCACCAGCAACAGCCACATGCTTGATGCCTGTCTGCTTTACTGCCAAGCGGAGTTTCTTCATCAGAATATCAACAACCGTCCATTCCAGGGATGCTGCAATATCTTCCTTGTGATGCTCCACGAAATCAGGATCTTCCTTCACCCATTTCTGAAGTGAATAGAGAAATGACGTCTTCAAACCAGAGAAAGAATAGTCAAGTCCTGGGATATGTGGCTCAGCAAACTGATATGTCTTTGGATTTCCCTGGCGGGCAAGTCTGTCGATGATAGGACCACCTGGATATCCCAAGCCCATAACCTTTGAACACTTGTCGATAGCCTCACCAGCTGCATCATCGATCGTCTGTCCGAGTACCTCCATATCGTTATAGGCATTCACCTTGACAATCTGCGAGTTACCTCCTGAAACCAACAGACAGAGGAAAGGGAAGGGTGGGGCATTATCCACTATCTTATATCCGCCCTCAGCAGTCTCGTCTTCCACTCTCTCCTGAATAAAATGAGCCATTACGTGTCCCTGAAGGTGATTGACGTCAATCATAGGAATACCGAGTGAACGTGCAAATCCCTTGGCAAAGCTAACGCCTACAAGAAGTGAGCCCATGAGTCCAGGTCCTCGTGTGAAGGCTACAGCTGACAATTCTTCTTTCTTTACGCCAGCCTGTTTCAAAGCCTGATCAACTACAGGAACCACATTTTGCTGATGAGCGCGTGAAGCCAGTTCTGGTACCACACCTCCGTATGCCTCATGCACTTTCTGCGAAGCGGTAACGTTGGAAAGAAGCACGCGGCCATCCATTACTGCAGCCGAAGTGTCATCGCAAGAGGATTCTATAGCCAAAATAAGGTTTCGGCCTCTCCCCCCGCCCTCCCCCGTAGGGAGGGAGCCGGAATGCGAATTGCTTCCCGCTAATGGTTTTATATTTGATTTTTCTTGATTACTCATCGAGATTACTTTTTATTGTTTCTAAAACAAATTCGATTTTGCCAAATAAATCTTCATTTGTAAAACGAATTGTTCTATACCCAAGTTTCAATAATTCATTATCTCTTAATCTGTCACGCTCTTTGTCCTGTTAATGACATTTTCCATAAAGTTCTATGACAAGATGTTTTTCCAGACAAACGAAATCTGCTATATAATCTCCAACAGGATGTTGCCTTCTGAACTTTATGCCTAACCTACTTGCACGAAGATATTGCCAAAGCAACTCCTCCGCTTCTGTCGGCTTAGTACGCATCTCTTTCGCTTTGTCAGTCAAAATGCGATATCTATCAGGCGATGTCGTCTTGTAACAATCCTTCATACCGAACTTGTTTTTGTCATTTCCCCTTCGCCTTCCGGCTCCCTCCCTACGGGGGAGGGAGGGGGGAGAGGCCGCCGTTGGCGTTTTAATACGTCAGCACTTCCACTCCATGCTCTGTCATCAAGAGCGTGTGTTCCCATTGTGCTGAAGGAAGCTCATCTTCCGTAATTACCTCCCAACCATATTCGTCGTCAGCATCAATAAAGACCTTTGGCGATTTCATGTTGATCATTGGCTCAATGGTGAACACCATACCAGGAACAAGAAGCATGCCAGTTCCACGATAGCCAGTATGCATAACCTCTGGCTCCTCGTGGAATTTCAGTCCTACGCCATGACCGCAAAGGTCGGTCACTATGCCATAGCCGTATTTCTTGCAATGTTTCTTGATTGCATGACCGATATCACCCACGAAACCGTAAGGCTTTGCTGCCTCCATGCCAATCTCAAGACATTCCTTGGCAACACGCACAAGCTGTTCCTTCTCGGGAGTTGTCTTGCCTATAATGAACATACGAGAGGCATCTGCATAATAGCCGTCAAGGATAGTGGTAAAGTCCACATTTATAATATCGCCTTCCTCAAGAACGTCTTCTTCCTTCGGAATACCGTGACATACCACCTCGTTAATACTCGTGCAGACTGACTTAGGGAAACCCTCATAGTTGAGACAGGCAGGAGTAGCGTTATGATCCTTGCAATATTGCATGCAGATGTCGTCAATCTCCTGAGTGTTCATTCCTGCATGAATGTTCTTTGCCACCTCATCCAGAACGCCTGTGTTTACCTCACCAGCACGGCGGATGCCCTCAATCTGCTCGTCGTTGAGAATCAACTCACGGGTAGGCACCAGTTTGCCCTTACTCTCCCAGTACATCACCTGCTTGTCCATCTCGGTAAGTGGCTGACCGGGAATGCAATGCCAACGTTTTTTCTTAGTCATTTATTCTAAATTTTTCTTTTCAAGGTGCAATGTGCGAAGCATCATCGCACGAAAAAATAGTGCGTGTCAGCCCAAAGGCTGGCGCACGTTTTAATTTTCGAGTGCAAAATTAATTCATTTTCTGCACACTTGCAAATAATTCGGTAGAAATATTCATTTTGCTCTGATGTGGAAAGTATATGCCTCCGTAGTAAGTCCGAACCAAACTCGATGAAAGTCCCATCTAAGAGCGAACAAAGAGCGAAGGTTCATCGAGTTTGGTTCGGAGGAACATAGGAGGATTAGCGGAAGAAGAGCGAACCTAAAGTGGATTTAGCCTTGATTCAAGATTAATGTCCTGATTATTGTGTGGCTTTTATTAATGTTCTATGACGTGAACTTCCTTTTTAGGTCTGTTAATCTGGAACCCCCAACGGTTGAATTCGTCCACATTTTCCATATGAAGAACGTCCGGAAGGTCACATTCCTTCCATGAGCCGTCTTCAAAATCTATAAGTTGTCTTCGCCCATCCTTTTCAATAAGAAGACCTGAGCCGGTAATGTTGGATTTGTATGTCTTATCAACTTTTACGCTATCAAGATAGTTGAATAGCAGAATGTCTATGCCGCTATTTGGGGAATGACAATATGTTTTCTTCTTAGAGTCTAAACCATCCAAACTCCATATAATACCATCAGTTGTCTTAGCTAAGATACTTCTGATTTCCAGATACTCATAATCCATGAGAGAATCAATTTCTGAGTATGAAGTCGGAATCTTGGAGAATTTGGTTTCCCAATACTCCTTTTTTGAAGAGTACAGGTAAATTGGATATATGCTGATAATAGAGTCTCTATGAAACTCTGGTATATGCTTATCTGCCTGTTTCAACCATTTCTCCACGTTCTTATCGCCAAACTTATTTGTTTGCGAAATTGCAGAGTTGCTTATGAAGATTGAAAGAAATATAACTATTAGGAATCGCATCATGGTGTTTGTCTTAAATTATTCAAGTAGGTATGTAAAATAATTGTCTGTTTGAAAAATACACAATATTTTATAAAAAAGGAACAGCAAAGGGTCTCTTAAGGTTAATCCCAATGCTGCGTTGCAAAGATAAACAATTTTTCTTTATTCTCCAAACTTTAATCGTTAAATCTGCGAGAAATTCACAAAAAGGATGAAAATCCCATATAACTCCTATGTAAGTCCCTTGTAATTCCGCTCTCTCACCGACTTTGCACCGACTTTGGTACGGAGGAAGAGCGAAGGAAGAACGGAGGAACAAGGGAGGTGATAAGGTGGGTTGTATTTTCCTTTTTCTTGTACTTCCTAAATTATTTGCCCTATGATTTGCATAATAAGAAAAATAATAGTAATTTTGCACTCAGAAATCAGAAATGTAAAAATATTTTGACAGCAGTGTCCTGGCCTCGTCGCTGGCCCATTATCACTTGTGACTTGGGCGAGAGGAAAGTCCGGGCAGCATAGAGCGCTCCGCTCCCGAAAATAGGAGTTACCGGTGACGGTAAGATCGGACAGAAGAGAATGACTGCATCTCTCGGCCTTAACCCTAACTCGTTTATCGTTATTGCTGTGGAGGTGTCAAGGTGAGAAGGTGAGGTAAGAGCTCACCAGGCCGGTGGTGACATCGGTGCTGTGTCTTCCGGAGGCTGCAAGTTCGCGTATACCATCGTCAGAGGGTTGCTCGCCCGATGTCATCCGACTACGGTGGAGGGTAGAACGCTTGAGCCTGAGGGTAACCTCAGGACTAGATAAATGACAAGGCACACCGCATTTCGAGAGACTTGCGGATGTACAGAACCCGGCTTATAGGGGCACTGCTTTCTTTAGACCCACCCTAACCCTCCCCAAGGGAGGGAACTTTATATAGTAATGAACGCCAAGACGCAAAGACACAAAGGAAAGGAAAAATCAGCTTTGCGTCTCTGTGTCTTTGCGTTTGAAATATTATGGAACAATGAAAAATCCTTTTGTCACAAGATCTCTTAGCCTAAAGTCTATTAAGGAAATATTGATATCGCTCTATAATGACTTTATGGCAAAGCGCGTACTGGCTTCTGCGAGTCGGTTGACCTATTCAACCTTGCTCGCTACAGTCCCGATTCTTGCCGTAGTGTTTGCTATTGCACGTGGGTTTGGCTATAATATCTATATAGAGGAGTGGTTCCGCGATTTGCTCAAGGCTCAGCCGGATGTGTCGGAGATAATAATAGGGTTTGTCAATTCATACCTTATTAATACTAAGAAAGGCGTGTTCCTCGGCATTGGTCTTCTTTTCATGCTCGGAACGGTCCTGATGCTGATTAGTACGATAGAAGAGACTTTCAACGATATTTGGCTTGTGCGGAAGCCTCGTTCCATGTTCCGCACGTTTACCGACTATATGGCTTTGCTCTTCGCATTCCCTATAGTTATTGTGACGATATCGGGTTTGAGTATCTGGATGCAGGCATTCAACCGCCACCTTATAGATATTACAATCATAGGTCCGTTGATGAAGTTCTTTATAGAGCTCATCCCTTACGTGGTGATGTCGGCTGTATTTGTGGCTCTGTATGTCTTTATGCCGAATACCAAGGTGAAATTCCGTTCAGCCTTATGGCCGGGTATTGCCGCTGGTGTTGCTATGCAACTGTTCCAGCTCATATATATCAACTCCCAGATATGGGTGAGCAATTATAATGCTATCTATGGATCTTTTGCCGTTATCCCTCTTTTCATGCTGTGGATGCAGATATCATGGACAATCATTCTTGTTGGTGCAGAACTGTCGTATACTGTTCAGAACCACGATGATTTCCTTTCAAATAATCCACAGTCAGACCTGTCATACAAGGCAAGGATGGTGCTGTCTGTCAAGATTATGTCTATTGTCTGCAAACGCTTCTCGGAAGGCGAACTGGCATATAATTCCATGCAATTGAAAGAAGAGCTTGGAATCTCTATGCGAGTGTTGTCGAAACTTCTATATGACCTTCAGCAGATACACTTCATAGCTGAGATTATGCACGATGACAAAGGCGAGGAAGTGCTCTACCAGCCAGCAGAAGCCCTTCATATCCTCACCATAGGCGAATTGCATTCACGCCTCTCTAAGCTTGGTACAAATGTGGATTCCGACATCTTGTCAGCATCAAAAGAGTGGGAGTCTGCCATTTTGCTATACGACGAATATCTTGACAAAGCAAGGGGGATTGAGTTGAAGAATTTGTAAGGAGGCTAGGGCCTCTCCCCCCGCTTTACACATACTTCGATATTATCAACATCGAACTTCCCTCCGTAGGGAGGGAGCCGATTCGGGAAAGGGGGATTGTTTTAATTTTTTTTGGCATAGCTTTTGTTTAGCACTTCACAAAGTAATAAATTTTAATGGTAAACATGCCGATGCCTTCCGGCTCCCTCCCTACGGGGGAGGGCGGGGGGAGAGGCCACAAATTTATAGTAGTAGCTATGCAAAAAGGTAACATCGGGGTTACAACCGAGAACATATTCCCCGTTATCAAAAAGTTCTTGTACAGTGATCATGAGATTTTCCTTCGTGAGATGATTTCAAATGCCGTTGACGCTACACAGAAGCTCAAGACATTGGCTGAGCGTGGCGAGTTCAAGGGCGAACTGGGAGACCTTACCGTTCATGTATCTCTCGACAAGGAGGCTGGCACTCTCACTATCTCTGACCGTGGTATTGGTATGACAGAGGAGGAGATTGACCGCTACATCAATCAGATTGCATTCTCAGGCGTAACAGACTTCCTCGAGAAATACAAGGACAACGCTAATGCCATTATCGGTCACTTCGGTCTTGGTTTCTACTCTTCATTCATGGTTTCTGACCGTGTGGATATCATCACACGTTCATATAAGGACGGAGCAAAGGCCTTGAAGTGGACTTGCGACGGTAGTCCTGAGTTCGAGATTTCAGATGCAGAGCGCGACAGCCGTGGTTCTGACATCGTGCTCCATATCTCTGAGGACTGCAAGGAGTTCCTTGAGAAGTCAAAGATTGAGTCTCTCCTGAACAAATACTGTAAGTTCATGGCTGTACCTGTTGCCTTTGGCAAGAAGCAGGAGTGGAGCTCAGAGAAGAAGGAAATGGTTGATACCGACAAGGACAACATCATCAATGATGTAGAGCCACTTTGGACAAAAGCTCCATCATCACTCAAGGACGAGGACTACAAGTCATTCTATCGCACTCTCTATCCAATGCAGGATGAGCCTCTGTTCTGGATTCACCTCAATGTAGATTTCCCATTCCACCTCACAGGTATCCTCTACTTCCCACGCATACAGAGCAATATCGACCTTCAGCGCAATAAGATTCAGCTCTATTGCAATCAGGTGTTCGTAACTGATCAGGTTGAGGGCATCGTGCCTGACTTCCTCACACTTCTTCATGGTGTTATCGATTCTCCAGACATCCCATTGAACGTAAGCCGTTCTTATCTCCAGAGCGACGCTAACGTGAAGAAGATCTCAACATACATCACAAAGAAGGTGGCTGACCGCTTGAACGGTATCTTCAAGAACGACCGCAAGGACTACGAGGAGAAGTGGGACAAGCTCAAGATCTTCATCAACTACGGAATGTTGACCGATGAGTCTTTCTATGACCGTGCAAAGGATTTCTCTCTCTTCAAGGACACAGAAGGCAAGTACTTCACATTCGAGGAGTACAAGACTCTCATCAAGGACAACCAGACCGACAAGGACGGCAACCTCATCTACCTCTACGCTAATAATAAGGAGGAACAGTATTCATACATCGAGGCTGCAAAGGCAAAGGGATATTCTGTTCTCTTGCTCGACGGCGAGCTTGACACTCCAACAATCAATATGTTCGAGCAGAAGTTTGAGAAGTCACGCTTCACTCGTGTGGATGGTGACATCATCGACCGCCTCATCGTTAAGGACGAGGTTAAGAAGGTTGAGTTCTCTGAGGAAGAGGTTGCAAACATCTCTGAGGTGTTCAAGTCTCAGATGCCAGCAATCGAGAAGACCGACTTCATGGTACAGGTTCAGGCACTCGGAGCAGAGGCTGCCCCTGTAATGTTCACCCAGAACGAGTATATGCGCCGTATGAAGGACGCAAGCCGTTTCCAGAGCGGTATGGGCTTCTATGGTCAGATGCCAGACTCATACACTCTCGTCCTCAACTCTGACCACGCCGTTGTTAAGGCTATCCTTGCTGATACCAACGCTAACACAGCCGAGGCTCTCAAGCCTATCCTTTCTGAGATCAAGGGTCTTGAGGCTCGTAAGATGGTTCTTGAGGCTGAGCAGAAGGACAAGAAGGCTGACGAGATTACTGAGGCTCAGAAGAAGGATCTTGAGGACACACGCAACAATATCTCTGCTGAGCAGAAGAAGAAGTCTGACGTGCTCGCTGGCTATGCTTCAAAGAACGACAAGGTTCATCAGCTTATCGACATTGCCCTTCTCCAGAATGGCATGTTGAAGGGTGCAGCCCTTGACAAGTTCCTCAAGCGCACAGTAAGCCTGCTCGGCTAATTGAAAATTGATAATTGATAATTGAAAATTAAACGCGAAGGCGCAAAGACACGGAGTTTTATCTCTATTGTCTTTGCGCCTTTTTCTTGTATCATGGATTATCAATACAAAAACAGGATCTTTACAGTAAGCCTGTTTAATTGTTGTTTGTTGTAATTCTGAATTGGGATGTTATATCCGTCAAAACTTGCATTTTCATATCCCTTTAATGGATTGTAACTTCCATAACCATAGCCAAGAGCAATACGCATATTATGATCGTTTGACAGATTAAAGTCCTGATAAAATCCAAATTCGCCAAAGATGCCTGGAGCACATTTGTTAAATACACGATCTTGAATTTTCGTACTTGTATAAGGCTCATCACGTTCAACCTTTATCATCTTGACATTTCTATTGTATGGTAAGGCAAGAATACCAGTAGCATCACAGAATAAGCCTGTGTTTTTATAAATTGGAAGTGTGAACATCACAGTTCCCAAGGCGTTGACATTGTAAATAGATGATTTGCCGCCATCATTATCAAGATAATAACGATGTGTACGACTTGCCATCACTCCTTCTGGTGCCATTTCCGTAAATTCCGTTGTTCGTGTCTTAGTTAATGATGCGCCTATACCAAGCGTGACATACTTGCAAGGACAATAAAGACGCTGTGCACCAATATAGGCAATATAATCACCATATTCAGAATCTAAAGAGGCTGCTACATCAAGCCCCCATCCCCATTTTGTTTTTGAATCTACTTGTGCATGAGACACAAGAATACTACCACATAAAATCGTGGCTGTCATTAAAAAGTTTTTCTTTTTCACAAATCTTTAGTTTTAATAATTATTTCTGTTGTAGAAAGAATGATAGTTATACCTGAATAATATCATTTTTCAACAAAACCATATTGTTGATCAGAATACCGTCAATCTTAATGTCAGGCTATGGTATAGCTCACGTTCTGGAAGGTGGTCACGCAGTTTCTGGTCAAAGACCGTGGAATTACGAGAGCCACGGAATAGATCAAACGTGCCGACACCATACATTAGCGTAAAGCGATATTTAGTGCCATACTCATTTATATCATAATAAATGCCAGCCTCGGCAAATAGTCCTGGCTGAAACGCATCATAAACGTTTTTTTTCTTTGTTTCCGCTGTGCCATAGTAATCGTAATAATAACTGCTTCCAACACTCCTTGGAGTTCGGCTTATATAGAATGACTCTAAAGGTATGGGACTAAATATTGCAGTACCACCAAGAGCAATACCACCTCGTTTTATTACAGGTAGGATATAAGTGGCAGACAAAGTGAGATCCAACTGCCTTCTCCACTTTGACTCGCCGTCATCGTCAGTTCCCTTCTCGAAATGGTATATGTAGTTGTCGTCATGCCAGTATTTGCTATATTCATCCCAGTAAAGCAAACGCAATCCTATACCGACATGGAAATTTGTGTTAAACCGATAGCAGCCTTGAAGGCCCCAGCCACATGAAGTCATGTCCGAATTTCCAAGCAATGTTCCTTCAAGGCTGACTCCCCATCTGTTAAACTCACGCTTAGGCTTTGTCTTTTGTTCTACTATAATACTATCCACAAACTCTTGTGCCGATGCAGAAACCATACCACCCAGCGTTAAAGCCATTAGCAAGCAAAATCTCTTTGTTATCCCTATTTTCATTATCATTTATTTGTTTCCAAAGGATGGATAAGCCTCATCGAGCTTTTTCTTCACCTTCTTTTGTTTTTTCCCATTCCTATTGAAAGGATCTTCTATATTTATATCCGTTGATGTATCATCACTATCGAAAAGAGCCTCCAATAGTATATCACACGATGAAAGCATCATGCAAGTTGTTGTCAAAATAATAAATTGCTTTGTCATTTTTATCTTATTGATTTTCATAATCATCTTTTTTCCAAAACACTATCTGTCACTCAAAACGATAGGTAGATTGGTATAAATTCAGTACAAAGGTACAAAAAATATATGAGACGAAAAAAATATTTCCCTTAAATCTTTCAGGGAATCCTCTATTGTGGTATGAGAATTCTGTGTAAGTCCCATGTAAATCCGTACCAAACTCGGTGCAAGTCCCATTTCTATGGTGGAACTATATGGCGGTCGGATAGTTTTTTGTCAATAAAATATGTTAGTGCAAGGAAATGATAAAAAAAGCAAAGTAAATATGGTTGAATCACATTAACTTTGCACCCAGAAAATAGAAGACCGCGCGTATGCCCCCTTTGATGGGGTGACTCGCACTATAACATAACTAAAACTGTGTATTTTTGCATTATGAGAAGACTACTAACGCTACCCGTTGTAGTATTGTGTTTGTTGGTTCTTGCGGATATTCCTGTAAGTGCAGCAAAGCCTTTGCCTCGACAGCAGCTCATAAACCGCTTGGCAAAGATACAGCAGAAAGGCTATATGTACGGTCATCAGGATGATCCTTTCTATGGCATTACGTGGGAATGGGATGATAACCGCTCAGATACATACGACCTTGTAGGCGACTATCCCGGAGTGATGGGCTTCGACCTCGGAGGTCTTGAGGTGGGTGATGAGAAGAATCTCGACTCTGTGCCTTTCACTCGTATTCGTCAGGAGATTATCCGACAGCATGAGCGGGGTGGAATAGTGACTATTTCGTGGCATCCTCGTAATCCGTTGCTCGGCACTACAGCTTGGATAGAGAAAGATATTAAGGCATACAACGAGGCTGTTTCTGCCTTGAAGAAGATAGGACGTGAGGACCTTGTTCCGCAGATAGACAATCCAAAAAATACGGTAAAATCTCTCCTTCCCGGTGGCAAGATGGCAGACAAGTATCAGTTGTGGCTTAAGCGCATAACGGATTTCCTTGTAACCTTAAAAGATAAAAAAGGTAATCAGGTGCCTATAATCTTCCGCCCTTGGCATGAGAATAACGGAAACTGGTTCTGGTGGGGACAGGCAAACTGCTCGGATGCCGATTTCCACGCTTTCTGGAATCTCACTCAGGATTATATCAATGCCGTTGAGGTTTCCGCTAACACCCAACACCCATCATCCAACGCCCTAAAAGACTATATCGTATGGTCTTATTCTCCAAACCTTCAGGGCAACTGGACAGAGGAGAAATGGATGGTCCGTTATCCCGGTGATGAGCGTGTCGATCTGATAGGTGAGGATGCGTATCAATGGGGTAGTGAGGCGGATTTCAAGGCTCAGCTTGACAAGGACCTGCAGCTGATAACCGATATCGCTAAGAAGCACGGAAAGCTCATAGCCATGACCGAGTGCGGTTATCAGAATTCGCCAGACGCAACTTGGTGGCAACGTGTCTTCAAGCCTGTTATCGAGAAATATCCAGTTTGCTACTTCCTTCCTTGGCGCAATTACTCTAAGGAGCACTTTGGAGCTTCGAAGGATGCAAAGACTGCCGATGATTTCAAGGCATGGGCAAAAGGAAAGAAATTGTTGTTTGTGAAAGATATACTTGGAATAAAGTAGATAGTATAAAGAATAAAGATTAAAGTTGATAGTGAAAAGATATAAATAGTGCAATGGCCCCCAGCCCCCGTGTTCTCTTTCTTGACTTTACTTATTTTATCGCAGATTTATGCGATGTTTCCCCACATCATTTATTAGGGGGCGGGGCTGTTGACTATTTGGAATAAGATAGAAATAATAAGGCTGAAAAGCCCTCAATATAATAATGAGTAAGGAATTTGAAATGAAAGTAGCGGCTCTGCGTGCTCGTCATGAGGAGCTGCTTTCCCGTCCTAATATAAAGAAGGAATGGGGTAACGGAATATATGACAGGTATGAATATCCTATTGTTACGGCAGAGCATACTCCGCTTGAATGGCGTTATGATTTCTGCGAGAAGGATAACCCATACCTGATGCAGCGCATCATGATGAATGCTACGTTCAATAGTGGTGCTATGAAATGGAACGGCAAGTATCTGCTCGTGGTTCGTGTGGAAGGGGCTGACCGTAAGAGCTTCTTTGCCGTGGCGGAGTCGCCGAATGGCATTGACAACTTCCGTTTCTGGGATGAGCCTATCACCATGCCAGAGGATGTCATTCCTGCTACTAACGTATATGATATGCGTCTTACGGCACATGAGGATGGTTGGATATATGGCGTGTTCTGTGCAGAGCGTCATGATGACTCACAGCCGGGAGACCTTAGTGCGGCTACCGCAACGGCAGGTATCGCCCGTACAAAGGACCTGAAGACTTGGTATCGTCTGCCTGACCTCAAGGCAAAGTCACAGCAGCGTAACGTGGTGCTTCATCCAGAGTTTATCTATACGGATGAGAATGGGAAAATAGTAAATAGTAAATCGTCAAATAGTAAATGTCATTATGCATTCTACACCCGTCCTCAGGATGGTTTCATCGATACAGGTTCTGGTGGAGGTATCGGCTGGGCACTTGTTGATGACATTGAGAATGCAGAGATAAAGGAAGAGAAAATAATCAATGCCCGTCACTATCACACTATTACGGAGGTGAAGAATGGTGAGGGACCTCATCCTATCAAGACCAAGGAGGGCTGGCTGCATCTTGCACATGGTGTTCGTGCCTGTGCTTCCGGACTTCGTTATGTGCTGTATCTGTATATGACGAGTCTTGAAGACCCTACGAAGGTTATTGCTGAGCCTGGAGGATATTTCCTCGTTCCGCAGGGAGAGGAATACATAGGCGATGTGATGAACGTTACATTTGCCAATGGTTGGATAGCTGACGATGACGGCAAGGTGTTCATCTACTATGCATCTTCCGACACTCGCATGCACGTTGCGACATCCACCATCGACAAACTCATCGACTATTGCAAGAACACTCCAGAAGACGGATTGACAACCGCAAGTTCAGTGGAGAAGATAAAGGCTTTGATAAGAAAGAATAGATGAACGGTCTCTCCCCCCGCCCTCTCCCGTAGGGAGGGAGCCAGAGAACCAAAAACAACTAACAATTAATAATTAACATGCCTTTCGCGATTATACAATCAAA
The DNA here is from genome assembly GCA_946406435.1 of uncultured Prevotellaceae bacterium. GTDB lineage: Bacteria > Bacteroidota > Bacteroidia > Bacteroidales > Bacteroidaceae > Prevotella. The sequence continues at coordinate 13,831 of CAMJKP010000035.1, forward strand.
CATCCTTCCCTTTGGGAAGGCTTGGTTAGGCTTATAATTTGAACTGCCTTTCGCCTTCCGGCTCTCTCCCTACGGAGGGAAGTCCGATGTTGATAACATCGGAGTATGTGCAAAGCGGGGGGAGAGGCCGAAAATTTTTATAAATGGCTACACTAAAGGAAAAAATCGGCTATGCTCTTGGTGATGCGGCTGCCGGAGGTATCACATGGAAGATAATGTCAATTGCCTTCCCATTGTTCTTCACAAACGTATTCGGACTTACTTTTGCCGATACGGCTGCGTTGATGCTCATCGCTCGTATGTTCGATGTTGTGACAGACCCTATCATGGGATCGCTTGCTGACCGCACACAGACACGCTGGGGCACATATCGTCCTTGGCTCATATTCGGAGCAATACCTTATGGATTGGTCTTTGCCCTCCTGCTCTTCACCCCTGATTTCGGCATCACGGCAAAGCGTGTATGGGCATACGGATTCTATATTCTCATGATGGCAATGTACACTCTCGTGAACGTGCCTTATGGCTCTCTCCTCGGTGTTATGACCGATGATGATAACGAGCGCAACCAGTTCTCTTCATTCCGTATGGTGGGAGCATACGCTATGGGCTTCATCACCCTGTTCATCTTCCCTTACCTTCAGAAGATGGTGGGGGGAAGCGAGCAACATCAGTATGCGGTTCTTGGAGCTGCATTCGGATTGATAGCCTGTCTGATGACGATGGCGTGCGGATTGCTGACAAAGGAGCGTGTAAAGCCAAAGCGTGCCGAGAGTTTCTCTTTCCGTCAGTTTGGTGATCTCTTCAAGAACAAGCCTTGGTGCTATATCACCCTCGTTGCCGTTTGTACGAATTTCTTCAACGGATTCCGCTATGCCGTAGCAGGATATATGTTCACCTATTGTCTTGGCGGTGACATCACGATGGGTAGCCTTATCATCAACTTCACCGTCTTCATGGGCATTGGCGAGGCAACCTGTATGATATTCGGTGGCTTGTCGCCGGCATTCACAAAGTGGATAGGCTCAAAGCGCATGGCTTTCGTATGGGCAGCCGTAATATGCTTCGCAACATCAGTTCTGTATTTCTTCATCCCAATGGATAGTTCGTATATCTGGGTGCTGATAGCCATCTCAATCCTCACATCAGTAGGAGCAGGCCTCTATTCTCCATTGCTATGGTCTATGTATGCCGATGTAGCCGACTTCGCTACAGAGAAGTTCGGTGAATCTTCCACAGGACTTATCTTCTCATCCGGCACAATGGCTCAGAAGTTCGGTGGCGCAATCTCCGGTTCTCTCATCGCAATGCTTCTCGGTATGGCAGGACTTGTTTCAACCACGGATGAAACCACAGGTGAGACAATAGTGACCATCACCAATGAGGAATCGGTAAAGACAATGGTATGGGCACTTTTCTCTATCTTCCCTGCTATCATGGCAGCATTGATGGGATTCCTTGCGTATAAGTTCCCGTTGAAGAAATAAAAAATAATAAAATTAAAAATTAAAAAGGAAAAAATAAAAAGTATGATTAGCTTTATAGCTTATTGGTGTTACCTGCCACTTTTTACTTTTTCCTTTTTATCTTTTACTTAAAAGAAATACGATGAAGAAACCTATTTTCGCCCTTGCCCTTGCGCTTTGCGTAACAGGAGCTTCGGCACAGCTAACCACAAACAACGGACAGCAGTATCTGCTCAACCAGTCCCTGGATATGAGCCAGCAGTTCTTTGATATGTCAAACACTTACTTCACAGCAGATAGTCTTGCGGCTTTCGATAAGGCAACAGGCGTGGGTAAGATAAAGTGGGCTCGTCAGCAGCTCCATGCCCGTCAGGCTTTTAATGCAAACGGACAATGGATCATCCCTCTTGAGAATCTTGACTTCCCCGGACCTGCATACGACCAGAGTCCGGAGTTGCAGTTCTCGGTAGAGCCAGTAAACAGCCGTACCGTGCGCGTTCGTCTCTATACATCTCCTATCATTCCGAAGGATAACTATGCCGATGAGGTGATGCTTGTAAGGAAGCCTGCCGATGGTCGTGCACAATGGAATGTCACGGAGACTGCAAAAGCCATCGTATATAAGAGTTCCGAGGGTAGCATTGAGATTCAGAAATATCCTTGGCGACTTGTCGTGAAGGATAAGAATGGCAAGGAACTGACACATACCCGTGCTTTGTCGGATAATGATTCCACTCAGGTAAAGACACATCCGCTTATGTGGATGAAGCGTGGCGTTGACAATAGTCGTGCCATCGAACCTGTATTCTCACTTGCTCCTGGCGAGAGAATCTATGGATGTGGTGAGTCTCCAAGCGGACTCAACCATGCAGGTCAGAAACTCAATCTCTTCGTTACTGATCCGCAGGGACCAGAGACAGCAGACATGTATAAGCCTATTCCGTTCTTCTTCTCCAACCGTGGCTATGGCATCTTCATGCACACCGCAGCCCCTGTTACCGTTGATTTCGGATGCTCATATATCGGTTCTACCCAGCTCTTCATGGGCGATGAGAATGCCGATCTCTTCATCATGCTCGGCTCTCCGAAGGAAATCCTAAACGAATACACCGACCTTGTGGGCAAGCCTATGTTGCCACCGCTCTGGTCTTTCGGCACATGGATGTCGCGCATCTCTTATTTCACCGAGGCAGAAGGCCGTAGCGTTGCGAAGAAGTTGCGTGATAACAAGATCCCTTCGGATGTTATCCATTTCGATACAGGATGGTTTGAGGTGGACTGGCAATGTGACTATGAGTTCTCGAAGAAGAATTTCAAGGACCCAGTGAAGATGCTGAAAGACCTCAAGGCTGACGGTTTCCACACCTGCTTGTGGCAGTTGCCTTACTTCACTCCGAAGAACCGCTATTTCAACGAACTTGTGGAAAACGGAATGGCGGTGAAGAGTCCTAATGGACAGTTGCCTTTCGAGGATGCCGTTCTCGACTTCACCAATCCTCAAACCCGTAAGTGGTACACAGAGAAGCTTCAGGGCTTGATAAAGCAGGGTGTTTCGGTCATAAAGGTTGACTTTGGTGAGGGTGCTCCTCTCAACAATGGTATTTACAGCAACGGCCGTACAGGCTTCTATGAGCATAACCTCTATCCTGTGCGCTATAACAAGACGGCTTACGAGGCTATCGATGCTGTAAACCATGAGGGAATAATCTGGGCACGCTCTGCATGGGCAGGTTCTCAGCGTTATCCTCTCCATTGGGGTGGTGATGCCTGCACGACAAACACGGGACTTCTCGGAACCGTACGTGCCGGACTTTCTTTCGGACTCTCTGGCTTCTCTTTCTGGAGCAATGATATAGGCGGATTCGTAACAAAATCGCCTGAGGAACTTTATCGCCGTTGGTTGCCATACGGTTTCTTCACTTCCCACTCACGTATTCATGGCGTGGAGACAGAGCCTTGGCTCTATACCGACGGACAGTCAGACTATTCAAAGGAACAGGAGTTCATGGATTTCTTCCGTCAGTCTGCTGAGATGAAGTATAAGCTCATGCCATACATCTATGCGCAGGCAAAGCTCTGCACCGAGCAGGGACTTCCTATGCAGCGTGCCCTTCTTCTTGAATATCCTGATGATCCGGGCGCATGGCTTGTGGAGGATGAATATATGTTCGGCAGTCAGATGCTCGTAGCTCCTATGCTTGAGGCTGGTACTACCCGCACCGTATATCTCCCAGGCGAAGAGCCTTGGATTGACTATCAGACAGGCAAGACATATCAGCCTGGATGGCGTAAGATTGATGTCCCGCAATGGAAAACAGCAGGCGACCAGTTACCTATTGTCGTTCTTGTGAAAAATGGCTCTGCTATCCCTCATGTTGCCCTTGCACAGCGTACAGATCAGATAGACTGGGAGAACATCGAATGGAAAACATATTCCGCTAATGGTGCTGTTCCTATTGGTTATCTGTATCGTCCGGGAGATAGCAAGGTGGAAATAGTGACTAATTACTAATAAAAATGCCTATGTGCGAAAAAAATATAAATCGGGAAAGCTTAATTAGACAAGAGGTTCTCTCTTGCATAGAGCAAAACATTCTTCCTTTCTGGATTCATTTTCAGGATGAGGAGAACGGAGGCTTCTATGGTCGTATGAGTGGCGATGGCATTATCGACAAGGAGGCAAGCAAAGGTGGAATCCTTAATGCCCGAATACTGTGGAGTTTCTCTGCCTCATATCGTGTGCTTGGCAAGCCTGAATACCTTGTTGCAGCTACCCGTGCCAAGGACTATATCCTTGAGCATTTCCTCGACCCTGTGTATGGTGGAACCTACTGGGAACTGGATTACAAGGGCAACCCCATCGACACAAAGAAACAGTTCTATGCCCTTGGCTTTATGCTCTATGGCATGAGTGAATATGTTCGTGCCCTTCGTCAACGTCCTGATGCCTCTGTGAGCGAAAGTGATATACAGAAGGTACTTGGTGTATGTATAAGTCTTTTCACTTGCATAGAGGAACATTCCCTTGATGAGGTATATAATGGCTATATTGAGGCTTGCACCCGTGAGTGGGGTGAGATTGCCGATATGCGCCTCTCAGAACTTGATGCCAACTATCCGAAGAGTCAGAACACTCACCTGCATATCATCGAGCCGTATGCAAACTTTTACCGTGTGCTTAAAGAAGAACCGAGTTCGGTTCTTCCTGTATTGCTGAAAGTAGAAACCTCCCTTCGCAATCTCATCGACATCTTCTGCGATAAAATCCTGAACCCTGACACCCATCACCTTGACCTGTTCTTCGAAATGGACTGGACTCGTGGTGCAGGTTGGCTCGAAAGTTATGGTCACGATATTGAGTGCTCATGGCTCTTGCACGAGGCTGCGCTTGTGCTTGGTGACAAGGAGGTATTGGCAAAGGTAGAGCCTATCGTGCAGTTGGTTGCCAAGGCTTCTGAGAAAGGTCTCAATCCTGACGGCTCTATGACGCACGAGGCTAATCTTGATACAGGCTATGTGGATGCCGACCGCCATTGGTGGGTACAGGCAGAAACCGTTGTCGGCTTCTATAATATCTACCAGCACTTCGGTGATGAGGATGCCCTTCAGAAGGCTCTCCGTTGTTGGCAGTATATCAAAGATAATCTCATAGACCACGAACTCGGCGAATGGTATTGGAGTCGTGACCCAGAGCGTAACATCAACCGCAAGGATGACCATGCTGGCTTCTGGAAATGTCCTTATCATAATTCAAGGATGTGTTTGGAATTAATAGAAAGAACTAACTAACAATAAAACAATAAATATGTCTTTAGCGATAAATACTATAAAAAGACTCCCCCTCATGGGGCTTGGGGGCTTGCTCTTCTGCTTGCCTCTCCATGCTGAGAATGTGTCCCTAAATACCCCTCACAACTCCTTCGTTATCGACCTCGACAAAGGAGCTGAGCCTCAGTTCCTCTATTACGGCCCTTCTATAGGAACTGCCGATATGGCAAACCTCCAGAAACTGAAGGACGATAATTGGACGCGCTCCGAACTCTATCCCGCCTATGGTGCCACCCACACCATGAACGAGATTTGTCTTGCTATGCGTCATGCCGACGGTAACCTGTCCACTAACCTCGTCATTGATGATTACAGCATAAAGCCTCATACCGAGAAGGCTCCTAATGGCGAGTCACGCTCTGGGCAGTTGCTTACCATCACGCTGAAGGATGCCCTGTACGCAACTACCGTCCACCTCTACTATCTCGCTTACAACGACCTCGATATGCTTGAGTCATGGACAGACATTACCAACGGCGAGAAGAAGACCGTGACCCTCACGCAGTTCTATAACCCTCTTCTGCCTATTCGTCGTGGTAACGTGCATGTCACTCATTTCCATGGCTCTTGGGCAAGTGAGGCGCAACTTGTAGAAGAACCTCTCAATACTGGTCTGTTCGAGATTAAGAACAAGGATGGATTACGTAATGCCACCTCCGACCGTAATGAGGTGATGCTCTCTTTAGATGGTCCTGCCCGTGAGAATAACGGTGATGTGATTGGTGCCGTCCTCTCTTACAGCGGAAACTTCCGTATCACTATTGATACTGACGAAACCGACTATCACCAGTACTTTGCAGGTATCAATCCCGACAACTCCGAGTATCACCTCAAGACGGGTGAGACCTTCACCACTCCTCGTTCAGCCTATACCTATTCCGTATCAGGAACCAATGGCGTGAGCCAGACCTTTCACTCATGGGCGCGTAAGTATATGCTTCGTCATGCTGAAAAGGAACGTATGATTCTGCTAAACTCATGGGAGGGCGTGTATTTCGACATCAACCATGAGGGTATGGACCAGATGATGCACGATATTGCAAGTATGGGTGGTGAGCTGTTCGTTATGGACGATGGATGGTTCGGCAATAAGTACCGCCGTATCACCGATAACGCTGCGCTCGGTGATTGGGTTGTCGATACCAAGAAACTGCCTGAAGGCATAGAGCGACTTCTTGCCGATGCCAAAAAGAACGGAGTGAAGTTTGGTATCTGGATTGAGCCTGAAATGGCTAATACTACCTCTGAACTTTATGAGAAACATCCCGACTGGATTATCAAGGCTCCAGGTCGTGAGCCTGTGCAGGGTAGGGGCGGCACTCAGGTGGTTCTCGACCTGTCAAATCCGAAAGTTCAGGATTATGTCTTCTCTATCGTTGATAATCTCCTTACGAAATATCCAGAGATCGCATACATCAAGTGGGATGCAAATGCCCCTGTGATGAATCATGGCAGTCAGTATCTCTCTATGGCTGACCAGAGCCACCTCTACATAGAGTATCACCGCGGACTGATAAACGTATGCGAGCGTGTTCGTGCCAAGTATCCTGACGTGGTCATTCAGGATTGTGCCTCTGGTGGCGGACGTGCCAACTACGGTCTCCTGCCTTATTTTGACGAGTTCTGGGTGTCAGATAACACAGATGCCCTCCAGCGTGTGTTTATGCAATGGGGTACCAGTTATTTCTTCCCAGCGATAGCGATGGCAAGTCATATCTCTGCCGTGCCTAATCATGCTGTTTATCGTACCACAAGCCTCAAATTCCGTTGTGATGTGGCTATGAGTGGTCGTCTTGGTATGGAGATTCAGCCAAAAAACATGACCGATGAAGAGAAGGCTTTCTGCCGTCAGGTGATTACTGATTACAAGAAGATTCGTCCTGTCATTCAGTTTGGCGACCTCTTCCGTCTTCATTCCCCATATGCAGGAGATAATCTTGCATCCGAGATGTATGTGTCAAGTGACAAGCAAAAGGCGGTTTTCTTCTGGTGGAAACTCGAAACTTTCAAGAATCAGCACCTTCCTCGCGTAAAGATGGCAGGACTTGATGCCAACCGTATGTATCGCGTTCACGAACTCAACCGCGTGGATGATACCCCTCTCCCTTGTGAGGGTAAGGCTTATAGTGGTGCCTTCCTAATGCAGACAGGTCTAGAAATGCCTGTATCGCATAATGTTGATTACAACAAGCGCAACGACTGGTCAAGTCGAGTGTTGGTGCTTGAGGGACAATAAACGGCCTCTCCCCGCCCTCCCATAGGGAGGGAGTTGGAGCGTGAACGGCATAAGAAAAGGGCATTTTCCAGGTGGAAATGCTCTTTTCCTTTTATGTAATTTCGCTTTACCTTCGCTCTTCCTCTGAACCAAACTCGATGAACCTCCGCTTTTTCCCAGTAAAAATGGGAGCTTCATCGAGTTTGGTTCGGAGTCACAACGGACTTACATGGGAGGTACTTGGGAAGAACTCACGTTTTTTACATGATGCAATCATTCCGCATCATGATTTTTTTTTCGTTTTTATACGAGCAATCTTTTTTTTCTCTTTTTTTTTGAGTATTTTTGCACTTGAAAATCAGAGACGTGCGCCAGCCTTTAGGTAAATCTAGGCTTACGCCGCTCTTTTATCAAAAGACGCTCAAACGTGCGAGGATGCTTTGCACGTTGCACTTGAAAATAATAAAAACCTAAATGGATTGTAAAAAAATAAAAGATTGAAATGAAGAAATCATTATTATCTGCTATCATTTTAGCTTCCTGTTCCACATTATCGGCACAGGACCTGAAACTGAATGACTTAGAGTATTTCGAGCGTCAGGGCGTGAATATTTTGGTGTTCAGCAACAGTTTCAATGGAGGCTTTAATGACGAGAAAAATTCAGGAATTGAGATTATCCACCACGGAGTACGTACTATTCAGGGTGGAGCGGTAAGATTAAACAAAACACCAGAGCAATGGGACTTGGTTCCTAAGATGACGGACCGAAAAGTTAATCGTGAAAATGGTAGTATTGAGGTGACAATGCGTTATGACGATTACGATTTTGATAGTCATGTAATCGTAACAGCAAAGGGAAAGGCTGTAGAAATTTCCGTATGGCTTGATAAGCCTGTTCCGGAGAAATTGGCAGGTGAGGCAGGTTTTAACCTTGAGTTCCTTCCATCTCAGTATTGGTTGAAGACCTTTATGATGGACGGACGTCTGAACCGATTCCCACGATATGCCACAAGCCAGACCGTTACTCGTCCTAATGCGGAGAAGCCTCGTCAATTCAAGGGCTTCAAAACTTATGATGACCGTGGTACAGACCGTTTTGTTGACCCTTGTCCATTAGAGACCGGTCATAAAATTACTATGGCTATGGATGCTCCTGACAGGATGATTAGTATCAGTAGCGAGGATTCTGAACTTCAATTGTATGATGGACGTATGCTTGCCCAGAACGGCTGGTTCGTATTGCGTAGTGAATTGCCGAAAGGCAAGACAGGTAAAGTCATCACATGGACAGTTGAGCCTAATGCCATCCCTGGTTGGATTCGTGAACCAAATATCGGATTCTCGCAGATTGGCTATGTGCCTGATCAGCCAAAGGTTGCTGTTATCGAGCTTGATAAGCAGGATAAACCACAGGCTACAGCTTCTCTGATGCGTATTAAGGAAGACGGTAATGCGGAAGAGGCTTTCAAGGGCGACATCAAGACGTGGGGTAATTATTTTAAGTATAATTATGTTAAGTTTGACTTTTCGAGCGTCAACAAGCCTGGTATCTATTATATTCAGTATGGAAATACCAAGACAAATAACTTCCTTATTGACGAGCGTGTGTATGACAAGATAACCGATGCAACTACGGATGTGTGGGTACCTATCCATATGAATCACATGTATGTTACTGAAGGCTATCGCACATGGCATGGAGAGCCTTTCAAGGAAGGCTATCTACAGGCTCCTCCAAGTGATCATTTCGACTTGCATAGGCAGGATTCAACAATCGATACAAAATACAAGCCATATGAGCTTATCCCAGGATTGAATGTCGGAGGATTCTTTGATGCTGGTGATTTCGATATCGAGACAGGTTCAAACATTAATGTTGTACAGAACTTCATCCGTGCTTGGGAATTGTTCAAGCCACAGCGCGACGAGACCTTTGTCAGTCAGAAACAGCGCTATGTAGAGCTACATCGTCCTGACGGAGTACCTGATATCCTTCAGTTCATAGAGCATGGTACGCTAAACCTTATCGCACAGGCCGAACAAATAGGTCACATGGCTTCTACGCTCTCAAATTCTGTGCTTGATAACTATCATCATCTTGGTGATGCTGCTTCAATTACTGATGGTCTTCATTACGACCCAAGTCTGAAACCATACGAGGTTAGTGCTGATGGCAAGAGAAGTGGAACGCCAGACGATATGTGGGCTTTCACTACTCGTAATCCAAGCCTTGACTTCCAGGCCGCTACAATGTTCGCAGCTGCCAGTCGTGCCCTTACCGGTTATAATGATGATTTGGCTGCACGTGCCTTGACTCAGTCAAAGCGTCTTATGCAAGAGGCTACTGAACTGATGAAACAGCGTCCAAAGCGTCCTATGCCTGCTTTTGCCCGTTTTAATAACGGAGATATAAGTACGAACTTACAACTCTATGCTGCGACCAAGGAAAAGCAGTATCGCGAGAAATACGAAAAGGCTATTTGGGCTGCCCTTGATAGTAATTTGTCATTCACTATGCAGACTGCCCTTGATGCTATTCCATATATGGACGAGGCTTACAAGAAGAAGTTACGCCCTTATGTGGTTAAGTTTAATGATTATATCAAGGGCTTCGACAAAGAGAATCCTTATGGCGTGCCTATCGGACTTGGTAACTGGGCTGGTGTGAATGCCGTTCTTAGCTTTGGTATTACCGTAAACTATGCCAATATCTACTATCCGGAGATTGTGAGCAAGGACGAGGTTTATCGTGTGGCTAACTGGCTTTACGGCTGTCATCCTTATCATAATTACTCATTCGTAGCTGTTGTGGGTGCTACCCGTCCAAAGCAGGTATTCTATGGAAATAATCGTGCCGACTTCTCATTCATTCCTGGTAACGTAGCTCCAGGTTTGCTCTTCAGAAAACCAGACCACTTCGAGAACTTCGACGATTGGCCATTCCTTTGGGGACAGAATGAGGGTACTATTGCTGGTAATACCCAATATATCATCTTCGGCTCTTCTCTGAAGGGCATAATGAATGTTAAGTAATAACTGCAAAAAGTTTTTACGTTTGGAAATATGAAAAGAATTGTATTAAGTATGGTGGCGTTTGTCACCATACTTCCTCTAAAGGCTCAAAATACTCCAGTTCCCTATCTGAATCCGCAGTTAAAGGCAGAACAACGAGCTGATGACCTTCTTTCTCGACTGACTCTCGAAGAGAAAGTTCAGCTTATGATGGATACATCACCTGCCATAAGTCATTTGCAGATTCCGCAATTCCAATGGTGGAATGAGGCCTTGCATGGGGTGGGGCGTAATGGCTATGCCACAGTCTTTCCTATCACGATGGCTATGGCGGCTTCATGGGATGATGCTTTGCTTTATCGCGTCTTTACGGCTGTTAGCGATGAGGCTCGTGTAAAAGCCCGTCAGGCTAAAGAGTCGGGGAATATACGTCGATATCAGAGTCTGTCGTTCTGGACTCCGAACATCAATATCTTCCGTGATCCCCGTTGGGGACGTGGACAAGAGACCTATGGCGAAGACCCGTTCCTTACATCAAAGATGGGACTTGCTGTAGTTCGTGGTCTGCAAGGTATGACTTACGATGGTCAATGGATAGGTAATTACAAGAAATTACTGGCATGTGCCAAGCATTTTGCCGTACATAGTGGTCCGGAGTGGAATCGCCATACATTCAACGTGGAGAATCTTCCGGAGCGTGATCTTTGGGAAACTTATCTGCCTGCTTTCAAGTCACTTGTTCAAGAAGGTAAGGTAGCTGAGGTGATGTGTGCCTATCAACGTATTGACGACCAGCCATGCTGTAGCCAGACTCGTTATGAGCAGCAGATTTTGCGTGACGAATGGGGATTCCAAGGACTGATTACAAGTGACTGTGGAGCTATCCGTGATTTCCTTCCTCGTTGGCATAATACCGCCAAGGATAGCGAGGAGGCTTCTGCAAAGGCTGTTCTTGCCGGTACGGATGTGGAATGTGGCTCTGAATACCGTCATTTGCCAGAGGCTGTACGTCGTGGTGATATTAAGGAGAGTGACCTCGACCGTTCGCTTCGTCGTCTGTTGATTGCCCGTTTCGAGGTTGGCGATTTTGATAGCGATGAACTCGTATCATGGACCAAAATCCCATCTTCTGTTACAGCCTCTGCCGAGCATAAACAAATAGCTCTCGATATGGCTCGTAAGAGTATTGTTTTGTTGAAGAACAATGGCGTTTTGCCATTATCAGGAAGCTCTTCAAATGCCAACCTCATCGTTATGGGACCAAATGCTAATGACTCTGTTATGCAATGGGGCAACTATTCCGGTTATCCGACAAAGACGGTTACGGCTTTAGAGGGTATTCGTAATATCTATGGCAATATTCCTTACATCCAGGGATGTGGATTGACTCGAAATGAGAGTTATGAGAGTCGTTTCCCAGAGATTAGGTCGCCAACGGGTAGTCAAGGCTTGCAAGCTGTCTATTTCAACAATACAGAAATGACAGGAACTCCTGTAGCAACAGTTTCCATGTCTGAGCCTGTGAAACTGAGTAATGGAGGTAATACGGTATTTGCACCAGGGGTTAATCTCGAGAACTTCTCTGCCCGTCTTGACGGAACATTCACCCCAACTCGTGATGAAACTGTTATCTTTACCGTAAGTGGTGATGACAAGATAAGGCTGTTGGTAAATGGCGATACGATTGTCAATTTCTGGCAAGCACGTCAACGCATCCAACTGGCAAAGAAGGAAATAGATGTAAAGGCTGGTCAACAATATAACATAAAGATAGAATATGTTCAGGAGACTGGCTATGGTGCTTTGAATTTTGATATTCAGCACAAGAACAATCCTACACCACAAGAACTGCTTGCTCAGGTGGGAAATGCCGAGACTGTCATTTTTATTGGTGGTATCTCCCCACGATTGGAAGGAGAGGAAATGCGTGTTAGCGAACCTGGTTTCAAAGGTGGCGACCGAACAAGTATAGAACTCCCTCAGGCTCAGCGTGATATACTACGTACTTTGCATGAGGCTGGCAAGAAGGTTGTATTTGTCAACTGTTCTGGTGGTGCTGTCGCTATGGCTCCTGAAATGGAAACTTGTGATGCTATCGTACAATGGTGGTATTGTGGTGAACAAGGTGGAACTGCTTTGGCTGATGTCCTCTCTGGAAAATACAATCCAAGCGGAAAACTGCCTGTCACTTTCTATAGCAGTACTGACCAGTTGCCAGACTTCCTCGATTACACGATGAAGAACCGCACATACCGCTACTTCACAGGTGAACCGCTTTTCCCGTTTGGTCATGGATTGAGCTATACTACGTTTGAGTTTAATGATTTGAAGCAGAAGAAATCAAAGGATGCTATTGAACTCAGTACTACGGTTAAGAATACAGGAAAACTTGACGGTACAGAAACTGTTCAGGTTTATTTCCGTCGAACAGCTGATAGCGAAGGTCCTTTGAAGACTCTCTGCGGTTATCAGCAGGTTACTCTCAAAGCGGGTGAGTCTCGCAAGATTACTCTTTCCATACCGCTTAAACAACTCGAAACATGGGATAAAGAAAGCAATACCATGCGATTCCAGTCTGGAGAGTATCAGCTTATGCTTGGCTCATCAAGCGCAGATAATGCCTTGAATAAGATAAACGTTAGCATAAAGGATTAAAATTATGATATAAAATGAAAAGAGCCTGTCCTAAACTTTTAGGGCAGGCTCTTTGTATATAAGGGCTTGTTTATTGCTTAATGAATCTACGAACTGGGATTTCTACGCTTTCAGAACTGCGTGTAGCCTTTGAATAGCCCCAATAGTCGTAGTAACCATCACCATGGCCGTATTCGTAGTCATAAGAGTCATAATCATCACGTGTCTTATAGAGATCGAATTCGGTATGTGTGTGGGTGTCGTCCTGGAACCAACCTGTGAAGTGCTTGTCCCTGAGTTTATAGTCATGAATCACGATGGAAGAGTGACTGTCTTTGAACTCAATATAGATATCCTGATTCTTTACCTCCCAGTAAATGCGGCTATAGTAATAATCACCACGGCGATCGCTGAAATGATCAATCCAATATCCATATCCATACTTATCACCAGCATCCTTGAAGAACTGTATTTCTGTACGTGTCGCTTTCTGCTTGTGTCCGTTGATGTCATAATAGGTGTCCATATAACCCTCCCATGTACCTTTGAGTGATGTGCTGACCATGAGATCCTCATCGCAAGATGTGAAAGTACAGAGGGCGATGATAACTACAGATAAAAGTGAGAAAATTTTTTTCATAATTATTCTTGTTTTAATTGTTTGGGCTTTGTGATGGTCTAAATGACTAAAGTCAAAAGTCTAAGGACTAAGGCTTTCGACCTTTTGACCTTATTCGTTGGCAAAGGTAATAAAAAAACATGAAAAAAGAAAAGGAATTTCCTCATTTATCGAGGAAATTCCCTATTTTGTTGCTTAATATCCGCATTATAGTGGTCAAACCACGTGTTTGGCTCCTTGTATCTGCTGTAATCAACGCTCAATCCTATTGAAAAAGCAGGCGATACTTTGTATTCTGCTCCTAGGCCTATTCGGTCGGCTACATCCTCCATATAGTAAAGAGGTAGAGGGATATGATTGCTGTTGAGAAGCGATTTCTGTCCGTAGGCATACACATTCAAACGGTCGTTTGCCTGATAGTTTAGTATTGCGGATAATCCTGCACTTCTGAAAGAATCATGTGCCCAAGAAGTGTTCTTTACATAACCACCTATGGCTGCGCTGAATTTCTTGCCCAAAGGCATAGCGTACATCAGCGAGGCATTCTCCGAGAATCCGGCTCCGCTCCATGTGTGTCCGCTTCCGAATGTTGAGAATACCGACAATCCGAGCGAGGCATTCACGCCCTCGTGCAAACTCCATGTTGGCCAATTGTTGAAACCCATGTAAGGGAAATGAATACTTGGCACCTGACCATACTCGTTGAGCTTTGGCAGACTTGGCATCAGCTCTTGCGTGAGGGATGTCTGGTTGTCAATTCTAATACTGTCATCTATCACCAAATCCCTTGTCTCTTGTGCGTTGGCTGCAAGAGGCAAGAACATAAGAACTAAATATCGTAATGTTTGGTGTAGCATACTTTTTCTATTTACCAGTTATCGGTTGCAAAGATAAAGTAAAAAAGTTAAACCTCCAAATCATTTACACCTTCTTAACTTTATTTTAAAAGTGAATAGTTACCAAGTACCTCCCAAGTAAGTCCGATGTTCCTCCTATGTAAGTCCGTACCAAAGTCGGTGCAAAGTCGGTGCAAAGTCGGTGGAGGGGCTATTTCAGAACGGAGGAGAAGCGAAGGAAAAGCGAAGGAGAAGCGAAGGTGAATGGTAGTTTTTGGGGAATTATTTGGTCGTTTCATTTTTTTGCTATAACTTTGCAAAATAAATAGTATTTGAATGCAAAGACGCTGAGTCGCAAAGAAAAATAGAAACTCTGTGTCTTCGTGACTTTGCGTTTTAAAAGCATAATAAAAAGATGAATCTGAGACTTAGGCTCACAATAATGAACTTCCTGGAGTTTGCTGTCTGGGGAGCGTATCTCACAAGTATGGGGTCATATCTTGCAAGCGCGGGATTTGGCTCTATAATCGGATGGTTCTATAGCATACAAGGAGTGGTCAGCTTGTTTATGCCCGGAATAATGGGCATAGTAGCAGACAAGTGGGTTCCGGCACAGAAGTTGTTGTCCTTATGTCATCTGATGGCTGGTATGTTCATGGGCGCTACTGGTTTCTATGGCTTGACTTCCGGTTGTGAGATAGGTGGGCTGTTCACCCTCTATGCGTTAAGCGTGGCATTCTTTATGCCGACTATCGCGCTTAGCTATTCCGTGGCGTTCAATGCCCTTGCAACGAATGGATATGATACGGTTAAGGCTTTCCCTTCTATAAGGATATTTGGCACGATAGGCTTCATCTGTACTATGGTGGCTGTGGATTTGCTTGGCTTTCAAACCACAAGTAAGCAGTTCTTGGTGAGTGCCGCGTTGAGTATTCTGCTTGCAGCTTATAGCCTTACATTACCGGCATCTCCTGTAAAGAATGAGACTGCGGACAAGTCTTCGTCATTACTCGTAAGGATATTCGGTCTTGACTCGTTCAAGTTGTTCAAAAAGAAGAAGATGGCGATATTCTTCGTCTTCTCGATGTTCATAGGCGTATGTCTTCAGATAACCAACGGATATGCAAATCCGTTCATCACATCGTTCAAGGACGTGGCTGAATTTGCCGATACCTTTGGTGCTCAGCATGCCAATATCCTTATATCATTATCGCAGATAAGCGAGACGTGCTGTATTCTGCTTATTCCTTTCTGTCTCAAGAGGTTCGGAATAAAGAAGGTGATGATGATAGCCATGTTGGCGTGGGTACTGAGGTTCGGATTGTTCGGCTTGGGAGATACAGGCTCAGGATTGTGGATGTTCGTGCTTAGCTGTATTGTATATGGCGTGGCATTCGACTTCTTCAATATCTCAGGAGCGTTGTTCGTTGACCAGAATACGGATGCTGATACCCGCTCTTCTGCACAGGGCTTGTTCATGATGATGACCAACGGATTTGGTGCAACGGTAGGAACTCTTTCGGCTCAGGCTGTGGTGAACACATTCGTATATGATGAGGGTGTTACCGATGCCCTTGCCGGATGGAGAACCTCATGGTTCATATTCGCGGGATATGCACTCGTGCTGCTTATTCTCTTTGGGTTGATTTTCCGCCCGAAGAAAAGCAAGTGAGGAAAAGATTATTACGTCCAAACTTGGCCGTAATGAGCGAGAAATTGTACATGGTAAATGGAAACTTGCTTTAGCTTGATGAGCTTCAGCGAATAAATTGTACATGCTATGATGAATAAAATAAAACTGAAATACATGGGCGTACAACTGATGGTGAACAATACGGATATTGGCATCATCAGTCTTGTTGACGAGGCAGAAACCCGTCATTTGAGCATAGTGTGTGATAGGTTCACGAAGTTTCAGTTTGACCTGCGTTCTGGTCTTGCGGATACTGAGGAGGAAACTGTTCAGGCAATTGGCGAGAATGCGGGTAGGACTCTTCTTCCAGAGGCTCTGATGGGGATTATCAACTATATGACGGACCTGAAGCTATGCGTGGTGGTGACGAATGTAGTTGATGGTGTCTATCGTGCTGTGATAGAGGATGAGCGCACAGGTACAACGTTCCCGGTTAAGGCTTCCGAGGGCGTTCTGCTGACGCTTGCCAATAAGCATGTGCCTCTCTATGCCGAGCAGAGACTTTGGCAATATCAGAGTGTGCCTTTGAAGAAAGGGCAGCCGGGCGTGGCTATTCCTATCAATTCTCTCACAAGGGAGATGCTTGAGACATCGCTTGAGAAGGCTATTGAGAATGAGGAATACGAAACGGCAAAGCATATCAAGGAGGAACTGGACAGGAGGGCAAAGGAATGAAGGAAGTAAGATATTTCTATGTCCCTGAGGCTGGTGAACACGATGAGCTCCCACAGGAAGAATCGCAGCATGCCATCCGCGTGTTGAGGCTTGTGGAGGGTGATGAGATATTCCTCATGGATGGTAATGGCGTGTTCTTCAGGGCAGAGGTCACTCTTGCCCAGGGGAAGCATTGTCATTATCGCATCATAGAAGAACTTCCGCAAGAGAAAGACTGGAAAGGACACCTTCATATCGCTATGGCTCCTACGAAGATGATGGAGCGTGTGGAATGGATGGCAGAGAAGGCTACGGAGATAGGTGTGGATGAGTTCTCGTTCCCTCTTTGCAAGTTCTCCGAGAGGAAGCAGATGCGAAAGGATAGGGTAGAGAAGATTGTCGTTTCTGCCGTTAAGCAGAGCCGAAAGCCTTGGATGCCTATCGTTAATGAGATGACTCCTTTCATGGATATTATAAAACAGCATCCTAAGGGCTTTATATGCCATTGTTATGATGAAGTTCCGAGGACTGATTTCTTCGAGGAATTGAAGAAATCTGATATTGCTGATAATGATGAAATCCTCGTTCTTGTAGGTCCCGAGGGCGATTTCTCAATAGAGGAAGTTAAGGTCGCCGTTGAGGCTGGCTATAAGTCTGTATCGCTCGGTTCTGCAAGATTGAGAACAGAAACGGCTGCTTTGTCGGCTGTTATGATGATGCAGTTGGCGTTTAGGAAATAAACAATTAATAATTAACATGCCTTTCGCGAAAATACTATCAAATATCCTTCCTTTTGGGAAGGCTTGGTTAGGCTTTATCTTTCTACTCCTCTTCACCTCATGCAGTAAGGAGGAAAAATCATATTACGATGCTATTCCGTCTCAGAGCAGGGCTATAGTGCGTGTCGCTTCTGTGGATAGGGCAAAGGCTGCCCTTGAACTTTTTATGGGCGATGGCATAATGTCTTCAACAGAAAGAACAGGCGTGGATATAACCTCGCCTGTATATCTTTTTGCAGCTCCTGACGGTAGTCTTGGGGTATGTGCAAAGGTGATGGATGATGATGATATTGACGGCCTCATTTCTGCTCACGCAAAGGCTGGTAAGGCTTCTGAGGCA
Source organism: uncultured Prevotellaceae bacterium (assembly GCA_946406435.1). Lineage (GTDB taxonomy): Bacteria > Bacteroidota > Bacteroidia > Bacteroidales > Bacteroidaceae > Prevotella. The sequence goes on from CAMJKP010000035.1 coordinate 31,908, forward strand.
AAGGAAATAAAAGACTGCAGATATGCTGTTGTGAACAGGAATTTCCTTGTGGCATATAATGAGGATGCGCTTGTGGCTATAGGTCCTATACTTGCTTCTGATGAGCAGAAGATGGCAAAGAGGATGATGCGATACCTCACACTCGACCCTGAGCGTGGTATTGGTGCTACCGATATTTTCAAGGAATTAGAAAACGCTAAATCACCTGTTTCGCTCATAGCAAGCATTAGCGTGATGCCAAAGAAACTCATCGTACCTTTTCTTATCGGTACTCCTACGGGAACATCTACTGATGATGTTCTTCTAAAGGCTGATGTGAACGTTAATGATAGCGTACTAACTCTTATGGGCAGGACAACTTCTGATAACATCCTTATTCGTCAGGGTATAGAGAATGCGATGAATATCCTTGCAAAGGGCAATAGCGAGGAAATCATTCATGTCATGGAGTCAAACAAGGATTTTATGACTATGCTCAATAGTGGAGGCTTTCGCGAAAAGCTGCAAAAAGTACAGGGACGTATGCTCATAACCCAGAGCGGTAATAATACAGAAATCGAAACACTTCAAGATGCAGATGAAAAGACGTTGATGAAGGTTGTGGTTGATTTGAAGTCTCTTGACAAGGATGTCCTTAGCATCTTTGAGCCTTTCCTTGGAGGCCTGAGTAAAATAGAATATGAGGTTCGATAATGAATAAGATAACATTCAATAACGTTCTACCTGCCGTATTCAAAGGACAGCAGATGCAATCTGAGATATGGCAGACAGAGACCTGTTTCGAGAAGGGGAAGCTATCGCTCGTCATAGCCGATTCTGGAAAAGGTAAAAGCACGTTCTGCTCCTATGTCCTCGGCTATCGTTCTGACTATGAGGGGAGGATTCTCTTTGATACGGAAGATGTGAAGGACTTTAGCGTGGAAAAATGGTGTGCGTTACGCCGTACGACGATAAGCCATCTGTTTCAGGAACTTCGTCTTTTCCCTGAGCTTACAGCTTTGGAGAATGTGCAGATAAAGAACTCGCTCACGGGGCATAAGTCAGAGGCTGAGATTCTCGATTGGTTCAAGCGTCTTGGCATTGAGGATAAGGTAAATACAAAGGTTGCCCACATGTCATTCGGACAGCAGCAAAGGGTGGCTATGATGCGTGCCTTGGTACAGCCATTCGACTTCCTCTTACTCGATGAACCCATATCCCACCTTGACGACACCAACTCCGCAATCATGGCTGATATAATGATGGCAGAGGTGAAACGACAAGGTGCAGGTGTGATTGTCACCAGTATTGGTAAGCACATGGAGTTGGAGTATGATAGGGTGGTAAAATTGTAGCCCCCTCCATCCCCCCGAGGGGGGGAGCTTTTTAGATAGTAATAATTAGTATATATAACCCTCCCCCCATCGGGATTAATACTATAAAACATCCTTCCCTTTGGGAAGGCTTGGTTAGGCTTTTATTAGGCTTTTTCTATGATCTGGAAATTACTTCGAGCACATATCAGTATTCCGCAGTTTGTGGGTTTTCTGTTCGCAAACCTCTGCGGAATGGTAATCGTGCTTCTCGGAATACAATTCTATAATGACGTAATGCCGGTCTTCACGCAGGAGGATTCCTTCATGAAGGCAAATTATGTCGTGGTGTCAAAACAGATAGGCATGGGTACTACGATAAGTGGTGCAGATACCGATTTCTCCGAAAAAGAGATAGCGGAGGTAGCCTCACAGCCTTTTGTTCAAAAGGTGTGCGGATTCTCTTCAACCTGCTATAAGGTTGATGCCCGTATGGGCGTTTCCGGGCAGCCAGTCTTGTCAAGCGAGCTGTTCTTCGAGTCTGTGCCTGATGATTTCGTAGAGATGGACAAGAGCCAATGGGGATGGAAGGAAGGACAGAAAGAAGTCCCTGTGATAGTCCCACGTACCTATATCGATATGTATAACTTCGGTTATGCCCAGAGCCATAATGCCCCGAAGATCTCGCAGAGTGTGATGGGAATGATAGATTTCTCCATTATCATAAAAGGCGATGGCCATGAAGATACGTATAAGGGTAGGGTAGTGGGCTTTTCTTCAAGCCTGAGTTGTATTCTCGTTCCGCAGTCGTTTATGGATTGGAGCAATGGCTATTATGCTCCGAAGGATAATGTGAGCCATACCCGACTGTTGATGCAGCTTACAAATGCAGCCGACAAGAATGTGGAGAGCTATCTTGAAGAGCATGGCATGGAGATAGAGCAGGACCAGATGGAACAGGAAAAGATGGCATACTTCCTTCGCATCGTTATTGGTCTTGTGATGATTGTCGGACTCGTCATCTCTGCCTTGAGCTTCTATATCCTCATGCTCAGCATCTATCTGCTTGTGCAGAAGAATGCCAAGAAATTGGAGAACCTGCTCCTCATAGGCTATTCTCCTTCAAAGGTTGCGCGTCCTTATCAGTTGCTTACGGTCAGCCTTAATGTCATAGTCCTCATCATCGCTATGATTGTGGTCATTGCCGTAAGAACATATTATATGAATATTATAGCAGATGTATATCCGGAACTTGCAAATGGAACTCTGCTGCCTATGATAGTGGTGGGAATAGCCTTGTTCCTTCTCGTGACGATTTTGAATGTTTTTATAATCTACCGTAAGATTATACAGATTTGGTTCAAAAAGGCTTAGTGAAGAGTTGAGAGTGAAAAAATGGCACTCGTAAAATCAGAATTCAGGTCTTAAAATATCTTTAATTCTAAGTGCCAAATCATAAATTGCCGTTAATACGTGAGGATTATTATTTAAAAAAAAGCAAAAAACATGACAAAATGTCGGAATTACATTTTTTGCGTTTAATTTTGCACTCAGGAATCAGATGTTAGTTGTCAGATGTTGGCTGTCAGAAATGACGAAAAGCATCGCTTACTACCTATCACCTACGAACCAAAAAAGGTAATCTGTAATTAAACAATAAAAATGAATAAAAAGACTATTTGTAATTTTGCTATCGCAGCACTTTGTGTGACATCGCTCACATTCTCAGTTGCAGCCTTCACAGAGGCTA